>CAYUVM010000226.1:0-7175 GCA_964447935.1 uncultured Cytophagia bacterium
TTAAATTAATACCAAGTTTGTCAATGATTAGAAAAGGTTGGGTTATCATAAGCTCGGCACCGATCAAGTTTTCACTCTGGCTATGCATGTCGTCGGCGTGGCCTTTATTAAAGAAATGGAAACTTTGGGTTACGATAAACCCTCAATCGACACGCTGGTGCAAATGGTGATTCACGGCGTTACGCCGGCTTTTGTCAGGGATATGTCGGATTTGGGGTATAAGAATCTCCCCATCGATCAACTCGTCCAACTGCGCATTCACGGCGTTGATGCGGATTATGTCCGCGCGATGAACGCGGCGCTCAATAGTTCAAGCAAGAAATAAAATCATCGAATACAAAAACGGCTGGCGGATTTAGCTTTGTCGGCTGGTCGTGTTCTCGTTGTATTTGATAAAGCTAAAAAGCCTGCTGGCAACCTTTTTCCTCCTTCCACGGTCAAATAATACGGTCACGCGCGAGATTAACAATTTTTGTTGTTGAATCACCAGCCGCATGGGAGTTTTCATGAAAACGTTTGTGACGATTTTCATTGCGTCCGCGACGCTTGCGTTGGCCGGGACGGTCGATACGACTTCGACCGTTAAAATAAAAGTTGAGGCGATTCGTCTAACGGAAGCGATCACCGTTGATGGCATTCTCGCGGAACCCGTTTGGCAAAACGGTTCCGGCATCTCGCAATTTACCCAACGCGACCCCCACGAAGGCGCGCCGCCGACGCAAAAGACGATTGTGCATCTCGCTTACGACGACGAGGCCATTTACATCGGCGCGCGCTTGTTCGACTCCGCACCCGATTCCATCATCGCCCGCCTGGGCCGGCGCGATGCACAACTCACCTCCGACATGTTCGGCTTCTTTGTTGATCCGTATTATGATCGCCGCAGCGGTTTTTATTTTTCCATCAACGCCGCAGGCACCATGTACGACGGCGTCCTGTACAACGATGAATGGGATGATGATTCGTGGGACGGTGTCTGGGAAGGGAATGTGACGATTGACGACAAAGGCTGGATGGCGGAGATGCGCATTCCTTATTCGCAGCTTCGTTTTAAAAACAAAGAACAGATGACCTGGGGAATCAATTTCCGCCGCGACATTGCCCGCAAAAATGAGCGGGACTATTTGGTGTTCACGCCGAAAAACGGCAGCGGCTTCGTTTCGCGTTTTGCTGATTTGGTAGGCATTGCGAATATCTCGCCGCCGCGCCGCATCGAAGTTTTGCCGTACGTCACCACTAAAGCCGAATACACGCAACACTTGCCCGGCAACCCCTTCAATGATGGCTCGAAATATCTTCCCGGCACCGGCGCTGATTTGAAAGTCGGTATTGGCAGCAACCTGACGCTGGACGCGACGGTTAATCCGGATTTTGGCCAGGTCGAAGTCGATCCCGCCGTGGTGAATCTTGGCGACGTGGAAACTTTTTTTAGCGAGAAGCGGCCGTTCTTCATCGAGGGTTCTACCATCTTTAATTTTGGGCAAGGCGGCTCGCGCAGCAATTGGGGTTTCAACTGGGCGAATCCCACATTTTTTTATACGCGCCGCATCGGCCGAGCGCCGCAAGGCAGCGCGCCTTCGGCGGATTTTGCCGACGTGCCGCTGGGAACGAACATTCGCGGCGCGGCGAAACTTACCGGCAAGATCGGCGGCAATTGGAATATCGGCACCTTGCACGCTCTCACCAGCAACGAACATGCTGAGTTGAATCAAGGCAACCGCCGGTGGCGCAGCGAGGTCGAGCCGTTGGCGTATTACGGCATTGCGCGCGCGCAAAAAGAAATCAAGGAAGGCCGTCAAGGCATTGGATTCATTTCGACGCTCGCGGCGCGCCGTTTTGATGATGCGAGATTACGCGATGAAATCAACAGCAGCGCTTTTACCGGCGGCGTTGATGGCTGGACGTTCCTCGATGCCAACAAAACGTGGGTGATCACCGGCTGGGCTGGCATGTCGCAAGTGCGCGGCAATGCAGCGCGTCTCACCGCGTTGCAGCAAAGCTCACGGCATTATTTTCAAAGGCCGGATGCCGGTCACGTCGAAGTGGATAGTTTTGCCACCTCGTTGACTGGATATGCCGGGCGCGTTTTGATTAACAAACAAAAAGGCAATGTTATTTTCAATTCAGCGCTTGGTTTTGTCGATCCGAAATTCGACCTGAATGACATGGGCTTTTTGTTTCGTACCGATGTGATGAATGGGCATATCGGCGGCGGCTACAAATGGACGAAACTCGGTAAGCTCACGCGTTATGCCGAGCTGCTGGGCGCAGTTTTTGGCAGCCGGGATTTCGACGGTAATACGATCTGGATGGGTGTCTGGCAGAGCGGTTATTTTGAGTTGCTCAATTATTATAGTTTTAACTATTCATTTGCTTACAATCCTGAAACCGTCAGCAACAACCGCACGCGCGGCGGCCCGTTGACGTTGAATCGCCCCGGCGGACAGGCCAATTTTTTTGTCAACTCCGACAGCCGGAAAACCTGGGTGTTCGGGTTGGGAATGTTTGGCTATTCCCGCGGCCCCCAAAATTGGGACGGGGGCTTTGACGCCTCGGTCGAATGGAAACCCGGCGCGAATCTGTCCGTACAGATGGGGCCGACGTTATGGTGGAATCGTGATTTTGCCCAATATGTGACCGTCATTAATGATCCACAGGCAATCGCAACGTTTGGCAAACGCTATATTTTTGCCGCATTAAAACAAACCGAGCTTTCGGCGAGCATTCGTTTGAATTGGACGTTCACGCCGCGCTTGAGCTTGCAGCTTTACACACAACCGCTGATTTCTTCCGGCGATTATTTCAACTACAAAGAATTGGCCCGGCCTCGAAGCTATGAGTTCACCCCATATCTCACCGACCGTTCCGATGATTTCAACTTCAAATCTTTGCGCGGCAATGCCGTGTTGCGTTGGGAGTATTTGCCCGGCTCGACGCTGTTTTTGGTCTGGACCCAAAGCCGCTCGGATTACGAAAACTTCGGCAACTTTCGCTTCAATCGTTCTGTCGATCGGCTGGCCGACGCGCGACCGGACAATATTTTCTTGATCAAGGCCTCTTATTGGTGGGGCTTATGAAAAAACGCCGTCAATAACAATCAATCTCAATTTCATCGCATGGCTCGAATCCTCTGTATTCTCGCTGCAGGATTTTTCTTTGCAGCGCCGGCTGGCGCACAAGAGAAATCACCGCCAAGTGCGCCGCTGCAAACCAGCGCCAAACCTGAAGCGCTGATCGTTCACCTCCAGCAACGCATTCCCGAATTGATGAAAGAGGGCGAAGTGCCAGCGCTCGCAATGGCGCTTATTCGGGATAGCAAATTGGTTTGGCGTCACAGCTTCGGTGTCAAAAACACCGAAACCAAAGAACCGGTGACGGACAGCACCGTGTTTGAAGCAGCATCATTGAGTAAGCCGGTTTTTGCTTACGCGGTTTTGAAATTGGTTGATCGCGGCCAATTCGATTTGGATAAACCGTTGAATCAGTATTTGCCCGGTCATTACGACGTCGGCGATGACCCACGCTTGAACCAAATCACAGCGCGGCGTGTATTAAGTCACACCACCGGCTTTCCGAATTGGCGACCGCGCGACAATCCTGTTTTAAAAATCTTTTTCACGCCCGGCGAAAAATTTAGCTACTCCGGCGAAGGTTTTGTTTATTTGGCCAAAGTCGTCGAGCATATCACCGGCCAGCCGTTTGATGCCTTCATGAAAAAAACGGTTTTCGAGCCGCTCGGCATGACTAACAGCAGCTATGTTTGGCAGGACAAATACGAACGGTTGAAAGCCGACCGGCACAATTTCATCAGCAAACCGACGGGACTGAATAAAGTGACGGAAGCCAACGCCGCCGCAAGCTTGAACACAACCGCCTCCGATTATGGGAAATTCGTCGCGGCGATTTTGCAAGGAGCCGGCCTGAAAAAAGAAACTGCAAAACTGATGTTGACACCGCAAGTTTATGTTGATGAAGCTTGCACCAACTGCACGGATCGCCCGCTCGAAAAGCCCTCATCGCAAGTGGCGTGGGGACTCGGCTGGGGCTTGCAAAATACGGACGAAGGCATTTCGTTCTGGCACTGGGGCGACAACGGCAATAGCAAAGCGTATGTTGTCGCGTTTGCAAAACAGAAAATCGGCGTTGCGATTTTTTCGAACAGCACGAACGGTTTATCCATCGCCCGCGAAATCGTCAACGAGACAGTGGGAGGAAAACATCCCGCGCTCGATTGGCTGCATTATGAATCGTACAATTCACCAGCGAAAAAATTGCTCAAAAACATTCTCGCGAAAGGCGCAGAGGAAGCGCTGCGCGAGTATCGCCAAAACCGTGCTGCTGATGCGGCGCTCAACGAAGGTCAAATGAATCAACTTGGCTATGATTTGCTCTACGGCGCGCGCCGGGTTCAAGAAGCGATTGCCATTTTCAAGTTGAACGTTGCCGATCACCTGCAGTCCTTCAATGTTTATGATAGCCTGGGCGAAGCTTACATGGTCAATAACGAAAAAGAGCTGGCCATACAAAATTATCAAAAATCGCTGGAGTTGAATCCCAACAACACCAACGGCGCGGAAGCGTTGAAAAAGTTGCAAGCGAATTAATTTCCACCATTTTCACGCGAACAGAGGCGAATATGCAAACAAAAATTTGGCGAATATTTTTCTGTTTTTTGTTCTTCAGCAACGCCCTTTATGCGCAGTCCGATCTGCAAGCGAAAATCCAGCGCATCGAACAAGGCTTGTTGCCGCAGGTTCTGGTCAAAGGCGATCCGGCGTGGACGATTCAAGAGCGCATGCAGCATTATAAAATTCCCGGTGTCAGCATCGCTGTTATCAATAATTTCAAAATCGAATGGTCGAAATCCTACGGCTTACGAGATGTTGAAACCAAAGAACCGGTGACTTTGGAAACGCTCTTTCAAGCCGGATCGATCAGCAAGCCAGTCGCGGCAATGGTGGCACTGGAAAAAGTTGAAAAAGGAAAACTTGCGCTCGACGAAAACATCAACAATAAACTGACTTCGTGGAAATTGCCGGATACTGTATTTACGTCAAAGAAAAAAGTGACCCTTGCCAATTTATTGAGCCATACCGGCGGTCTCACCGTACACGGTTTCCCCGGCTATGCCGTCGGTGAAACGGTGCCGACATTGCCGCAAATATTGGATGGCGCCCCGCCTGCCAATACCGGCGCAGTGCGTGTCGATATGGAACCCGGCGTCAAATTTCGTTACGCTGGCGGCGGCACGACGATTATGCAATTGGCGATCATGGACATTGAGAAAAAGCCTTTCCCGCAAATTGCCAAGGAAACGGTGCTGGAACCGTTGCAAATGACCAACAGCACTTACAATCAGCCGTTGCCGGCGGATTGGCTGCAACGTGCCGCCGCTGGATATCGCCGCGATGGCAGCGAAGTGGAAGGCAAACGCCACACTTATCCGGAAATGGCCGCCGCCGGATTATGGACGACGCCCATTGATTTGGCCAAATTCGCGATTGAGATGCAGCTTTCATTGCAAGGCCAATCCAATAAAGTTCTTTCAAAAGCGATGACGGAAAAAATGCTCACGCCGTTCATTGAGGATTTCGTCGCGCTCGGTTTCTTCATCGATAAAAAAGGAAAGGCGATCTACTTCCAACATGGCGGCGCGGATGAGGGCTTTCGCGCACAGTTGATGGCGCACAAAGAGAAAGGCTACGGTGCCGTGGTGATGGTCAATTCCGACAACAGCCAGATCATGAATGAAATTCTCCGCAGTATCGCCAAAGAATATCAGTGGGAAGATTATTTGCCGCAGCCTTATGAGATCATTGCGGTTGAATCGAAATCACTGGATGATTACGTCGGGCGTTATCTCGTCAATCCCGATCGCGTACTCACCTTCACCAAAGAAAACGATAAACTGTTTGTGCAGCCCACGCGGTCGCCCAAGCTGGAGCTTTTTCCGATTGCGGCCAATCGTTTTATCCGCAAGGACGCCGCGATTCAATACAGTTTTTTGCAAAAGACCGGTGAGAATGCCGACACGGTAAAAATCAATTCCGACGACGGCGCTTCGCTGGCGCCGCGCATTTCGCCGGATTTCAAGGTTCCGTATGAACACTTGCTGGCCGGCAATTTTGAGAACGCCGTTGCGGCCTATCGCAAAATCAAACAGGAACAGCCAAACAATGACGTCGTTGCAGAAGGCCGCATCAACAATTTGGGCTATGAGTTTTTGGGGCAAAAAAATTATCCCGCTGCCATTGCGATTTTTAAATTGAATGTCGAGCTTTATCCGAAATCAGCAAATACCTATGACAGTTTGGGCGAAGCTTATATGTTGAACGGCGATCGCGAGCTGGCGATTCAAAACTATCAGCGCTCGATTGAGCTCGACCCCACAAATAAGAATGGTATCGAGATGTTGAAGAAATTGCAGATGAATTAAACTTTTTGAGAGTTTTGGTCATCTTATTTTACAAATCGCGGAGAGTTGGGAATGTCACAACGTTTATTTACCATGATGTTGTTGTTTGTTCAGATGGCCGGTTTTGCTTATGCACAAAACGGCACGAGCACTTTTCAACCCAATGTCAAGCCGGCGCTGGAAATTCGTCGTGCGGCCGGCACGATTCAAATTGACGGCGACTTAAATGACGCCGGCTGGGCTGCCGCGGCACGGGTGGCCAACTTCGCAGAGACGCGGCCCGGCGATCAAACCAAGCCGCCGGTGGAAACTGAAGCGCTGATCGCTTATGATGACGCGTATTTTTATCTCGCCTTCATCGCGCACGACGATCCGAAATCGATTCGTTCCTCATTGCGTGACCGCGATCAAATTTGGGCTGATGACAACGTCGGCATTATTTTGGATACTTACGGCGACGCAGCGTGGGCGTATGAAATTTTTTTCAACCCACTCGGTATTCAAGGCGATCTGCGTTGGACGCCGCAGGGCGAGGACGACGGCTTCAATATCATCTTTGATTCGCGCGGTAAAATTACGGAGGCGGGTTATCAGGTGGAAGTCGCGATACCGTTCAGCAGTTTGCGTTTTCCCGACAAGGCGGTGCAAACTTGGCGCGCCACGTTTTGGCGCAACCATCCGCGCGACAGCCGCCGGCAATATACGTGGTCGGCGATTAGCCGCGACAATCCGTGTTTTCCCTGCCAGTTCGGAACGTTGA
>CAYUVM010000227.1:0-7169 GCA_964447935.1 uncultured Cytophagia bacterium
CCGTTCTTCGAATGAAAAATGTTTTCACCGGTTTGCATCAACATAAAACACCCGGTGCCGTACGTATTTTTGAACATGCCGGGCTTAAAACACGTTTGCCCGAACAATGCCGCTTGCTGATCGCCCGCGATGCCGGTGAGCGGAATCTCCCCTCCAAACCACTCCGGCGCCGTGACGCCAAAGGCGCCGCTGCTTGGTCGCACTTGCGGCAATATCGCGTGGGGAATATCAAGATAAGAAAGGATATCGCGATCCCAATCTAAGTGATGAATGTTATAAAGCAAAGTGCGCGAGGCATTCGAACAATCCGTGGCGTGCGACTTGCCGCCGGTTAATTTCCACAGCAACCAGCTATCAATTGTGCCAAAGGCGATTTCACCGTTCCGGGCCCGCTCGCGCACGCCGGGAATATTATCGAGCAACCATTTTATTTTTGTTCCGGAAAAATAAGGATCGGCAACCAGACCAGTGCGTTGTGCAATCGCGGCCGCGCCAAAATCTTTTCGGATATCATCACAAATCGGCGCAGTGCGGCGATCTTGCCAGACAACGGCGTTGTGTATCGGCGCGCCGGTTTTACGATCCCACAGCACCGTGGTCTCGCGCTGGTTGGTGATGCCGATGGCAGCAATGTCGCGCCCATTCAACCCGGCTTTTTGCAACGCGGCCTTTGCCGTTGCAAGCTGCGTTGCCCAAATTTCTTCAGGATTGTGTTCTACCCAACCCGGCTGCGGATAATATTGTTTAAACTCCTGCTGCGCCATGGCGCAAACCCGGCCGTCATGATCGAAAACAATGCTGCGGCTGCTGGTCGTGCCCTGGTCTAAAGCGAGAATGAATTTCACAACGACTCTCCTGAATTTTGTAAAAACTGTCACGGCGAGCGCATTGTTGCGAAACAGTTCTTCAACTGCACAAAGATCGTTTCGGCGAAAAATGCCTCGCGAAGACAATCTTTTTACTCACCAAGCGATTTTATCACCGGGGATATAGCGTTGCACCGGAGCATTAACCTCAAACTTAAAAAGGTTTTCGGGATGAATGAGGCGCACGGCTTTGATTTCTTTGATACGCTCAAGCGGGATGACTTCATCGCCGAAACCATTCGTGCGCGTTTGGCTCGCCCAATAGACAATGTTCTTCTGGCCATTTTCATCCTGATACCAACCAAGGAAAACCACCGAGTGCCCACCGCCTTTGACCCAAGAAATGTTAATAAAATCGCCGGGGCGGGCCTGTGGCGGCTTAATTTCTTCGCCCATTTTGGCGTATTGCACCAATGCGTAATGGCTGCCAAAGCCATCGTCATTCCATTTACCCCAAAATTTAATCGTATCTTCGCGGCGGCCGCCATTTTCTTCCTGCATGCGAATGGCTTCGTAGCGTTCGTCACTTAGTTTCTTTCTCTCTTTTTTAGAAAAAATAAGATTGAGTTGTTCAATGAACGCTGCATAGGTTGAACCGCTGCAATAACTCGTGGTGCGCGGCGGCTCCAGCAATGGCCGGTCAAACAGTTTCAATTTATAGCCAATCGGCGATTCGGTGGGAACCGCTTTGATACCGATGAAATAGCCGCCGCCGTCCATCGCCGTGGCCTGAACTTTATCGATGGCTCGCAAGGCATAATCATTATAACCCTGCACATACTTTCCAAAAATTTCGGCGTGACGCGTATGATGCGCGCCCGCGGCAATATCAGCTTTATTGAGTAGAAACCACTCGCCGTTGTCGCGCGTGGCTTCGAGCTTCGGTGCTCCATTTTGCGCCAACGAAATGCTGGCGAGGAGCAACAACAAAATTGTACGTACAGGAAGTTTCATGAGATTTGCCTCTTGTTTTTTGCAACGGCAACGGCTACCAGCCGCAATGTCGTTCCGCAGGAATCCTCTTTCAATCCATGACGAACTCTGTGCTGGATTAAAAAAAGCGCTTTCAGCCTGCCATTTGACTGAGCACAAGTTGATAATATTTCAGCAGCATGCCGCCGTTCAACATGAGATAGCGCTGAATTGATAGCTTACAGCGCCGCAACAATTCGAGGCCGACCGAGTTGCCCCTATCGTGGGTGAGCAAAAACATTTTTGCAGCTTGCAGCTTGCTATCAACTTCTCAATCATCTCGGCATGTTCAAAGATGGAATTATGCTGCGCCGAAGGTTTATCAGAAAAACTGAAGTCCAGGAAATCCGGTAAAATCAGGCGAAAATCCAGTACCAGCTTTGGCACGAGCCGGTCGAAATCAAAGGCCAAGGTGGGAAAACCGTGGAGCAAAAGAACAGTCGGTGCGTCCTGGCAATCGAGATCGATGTAAAAAATTTTATGGTGCTGAAATTCGAAATGGTTTCCGAGTTTCTGCCAAACATTAGCGTTTAGAATCGGAGGCATTGAGAACAGCATCGCAAGTTAAGCAGATCGGCGCGAAACCGGCGTGTTTAGCATTTGTCGTAAGCTGCCACCCAACCAGCCCCCCAAGCCGCCGGCGAAAAAAGCGATCACTAATGCAGCCACAACCAATAACCACGCTGTCGTGCCAGTGAGATTGGCCAGCGAACCGGCCAGCATTAAGAGTTGCGGGCTTTGGCCGCTGATCACTTTGCCGCTGGCAACCATTAGCCAAAAGAACGCCGCACAGAAACTGCCGATAAAAAAACCGCGCCTGCTGGAGCCGGCGAGCAGGCCGGTCGCGACGCCGCCGAGCGCAAGGCCACTGGCACCGAAAATCATTCCGCCGATCGTAATGAACACAACAGCAAGAAGCCATTGCATTAAATTTCGCATTCTTTATTTGCCTTTACTAGTTTCTGATTATAAGAGGGCTCGCCTCTTGCCGCAAAACGGTTTTTATAGGGTGATTCAAAAAATTTTAGCTCATCTTGCCGTAATTGCTTGGCGCTTGCATCACGGTTTTAAACTTACGCTCTCCTCAATCTCATCCGGCGGTAAGTCTTCTGGCCGGAGCGTAAAACGAATGGGAAAATATTTCCCCGCCAGCCATTCATCAATCTGATCGTGATAATGCGGAGCGCCGGGGTGGCCGCTTTGGCCGCCGAAGTTGACAACATAGCCGCGAATCGGCTCACCCATTTCCACGACAAGACGCATCGACGGGCCATGCGTCACTTTTCTACCGCCCGCCACATTCAAAGTAAAATCTTCGCCATCGCGAGGTTGCGGCGCGAGACCAAAGGCGGGCAGTTGCAGAAGATGCGAAGCCTGCAATTGATGATAACGGCCGTACTGCCATTGACGCAAGTCCGGCCCAAATTCACGTTGCAAACTATCAAGGCTCGCAGTAAAAATATAGCGCAAGCGGGCAGGTAAATTTTCTTTCTCGGTGGTCCGAGGATCATCAAACCATTTCGAATCAGGCTGATTTTGTGCGAGCGCCAATAGCACTCGGCGCGGCGGATACATGTAGGTTCCACCCGACGCAGATTGAAAGCGATTCGCCCAAATTTCCTGCTTGAACCTTTCCCAAAAGTTGTGGTAGATCGTCGGCGCGATGCGGCTCACGCGAAAATCGTAATCCCAAGTTCGCAAGCTATCGAGCGCCGAGGCGAGCGTTCCGCCGACTCGTCCATCGCTGGCGAACGCCGCGAGAATCATCGGTGTCAATATTCTGGCGACGACGGAATGCGCATCGAGTTGGGCGGCTTTCATATCGTCGAGAGAAATTTTGCGCTCAGCGCTCAACAACTCGTGGATTCTCATGCCGCGATACGGCGCTTCGAAATTCCAATTATAAAAAATGGGATAATGATCCGGCGTCGGTTTTTGATTCGCCGATTCAACAAAACCTTCGAGGGGATTGAAGGCATGGGGCAGTTTTTCGAATGGCACAAAATCATTCGGCGCAGGTGTTGGCAAAATTTGATCGGCGCGCGGCGAGCCGGGCCAAGCTTGCGCGGGATCATTCGCCTCGCCGGGCGCCAGCGAAAGCGCTGCCGTTTTGATCGGCATCCAACCGGCGGAATACATGCCGACATTACCCGGGCGATCGATATAAACAAAGTTTTGTGCCGGCGCGCCGTAATTTTTCAGCGCCGCGGTGAACTCGGAAAAATCTTTCGCGCGATTGATATCATAAAAAACGCGCCACTCGCCGCCGGAAAGATGGCCGGTCCAGCGCATCGCATAGTCGATACCGTCGCGCTTGACCACCGGACCGATGCGGCTCCAGCGAATATTGATGGCTTCCGGGGCTTGATCTTTGACGGGAATTTTCTCGGCGCTGATTTGCAGCGATTCGTTCTGGCCTTCAATCAAAGCTGTTTGCTTCACGCTGTCAACATCGATCTGATAATAATCCAATACATCCCAACCGCAATTGGTCGCGCCCCACGCAATATTTTTGTTGAACCCGATAATGACATCGGGTGAGCCAGGAAGGGTCATGCCGTACACATCGAGGCCGGGCGCGTGCAAATCAACTTCGTACCAATAATTCGGGAAGGTGTGGCTGAGGTGTGGATCGTTGGCGAGAATTGCATGGCCGCTGGCACTTTTCGTTGCGCCAATGGCCCAATTATTACTGCCGAGCAACGGCGGCTCCGCGGCGTCGCGATCATTAAAAATTTTCGTTTGTGGTGATGCCTTTAGGCATAAACCGTGCACGTCTGCAAAACTGCTCCTAAAGGAGCTACTACCAACAAGGCCGGGATAAATCGGCGCCGGACAAGTGGTTTCAACGGGAAAAAGTTCCTGCAGAATTTCTGCCGAAAAATTCGCGCGCAAACGATCAAACGCCAGTTCGGAACCGTACCATGCCAATTGCCGCGCCATATATTTGAGCAAATAAGAACTATTCTGCGGTTCCCACTGCGACGGCGCAAAATCAAGCAGCTTAAATTCCAAAGGATAATCCGCTGGCGTCAGTTGCGCGATAAACGTGTTAATGCCTGCGGTGTAATTTTCCAAGGCGTGATAAGCCGGGTGTGAACGGTCGGCGGCTTGCATCGCCCGATCCGCCGCGTCGCGAAAACCGTTTTCTAAAAAGAACCGGTCCGAGGGTAAAGCGCGGGCGCCAACCACTTCAGAGAGACGGCCCTTAATCGAACGCACAATCAATTCCATTTGAAAGAGGCGTTCGCGCGCATGCAAATAACCAACGGCCGTGGGCAAATCTTCAACATGTTCAGCAAACACATGCGGCACGCCGCGGCGATCCAGTAGAATCTTCACCGAGCCTTGCAACGCCGGAATCTTGAGCTCCGTCGCTGCCGACAGAGTAAAACCGGCAGCCGGCTGAAGAAATCCTTGCAAGGGATCAAAGAATTTTGCCGGCGGCGGCAAGCTTCCAAGCGGTTGATGAATTAAGAATAAATATCCCCCTAATAACAAGGCTGGTAAAACAAGCTTGAGTGACCTGGGCATAAGTTGGGAATAGGATTGATGAGCAGCATTTATTGATGTTCATCAATCTGGAAAAAATGCCGCACAAAGTCAAGAGGCAAGCAAAGAAAATTTACTGCCGTTGCAGTAGCCGGAAAATAAGTGCCACGTCACTTCCGGCCGGCGGCAGCCGTTCTGCTCTTGGGGTAAATTTCGTGGCGCCGGTCGAATAATCGCGTACAGTGTACGCGGCGTTGCCAACTTTTGACCCGGGACAAGAGTACAAACACACGAGACAACCAGAATGCCAGTGCTTGATCAAATCTTTATTTCCCCCAAAACGAAAGTCCAAGCCGCGGCCACCGGGGTCGTGGAGTAATTCGGACAACGGTTTCGGCGCGGCCAAATTTTTCCACCAAACGGAAATTTCCACCGGGGCGCCGGCAATTTTCGTCTGTGGCGCAGGATGCTTTGCATCTTTGCGTTTGTCCCATGCCTCCATCGTCAAATTATTTCCAGCGACCGCACCAAACTGCTCCAGCGCCGTGATGAGCGCGATATCCGGCACCGGCGTTTCAAACAGCGCTTCGCGTGCGGCTCTACCGTCATCCCAGACCAATAAATGATAATTAGGAACGAAGCGCAACAAGCCGCTGAATTTATCCGGTTGATATTTGGCGAGGATGCGCACTTCGTGCCGCAGCGAATCAACGACAAATGGTGTGGTAGCGTTGGGCATTCTCGCCTCGCGTTCCTGAACCGGCGCGGTGCCGATGAGCAAACTTATAATAAAATTTACCAGCATGTTCTGCACTTTCTTGCTTTAACAGTAATTCAATTGGCCGTGATTTTTTATTTGCTTTTTTTGCGAAAATGAATATTATATACGTTCGTCAGCGCGAATTCATTATGCAGTAAAATAAGCATCGTTACTGAAAAAAACAACATCCGTCATGTACCCCAACACCGCAGAGGAGGGTTTTATGCCCACAACAAAACCAGTCATGAGCCGGCACGGATTGGATATTCACGGCATTAAAAATACCGATATGGAATACTGGAATCTCAGCACGCCGGCTTTGTACGAAGAAGCGATGCGGCGGCGCGAAGCCATGATCGCGCATCTCGGGGCGTTGGTGGTGCGCACCGGCCATCACACTGGCCGCTCGCCGAATGACAAGTATATCGTGAAAGAAGCGTCGAGCGAAAAGAATGTTTGGTGGGGCAAAGTCAATCGCCCGTTTGAGGCGGAAAAATTCGATGATTTATATGAGCGCTGTTTGTCCTATCTACAGGGCAAGGATGTATTTGTGCAGGATTGTTTTGCCGGCGCTGACCCGCGTTATCGTTTGCCAATTCGGGTGATCACCGAATCGGCGTGGCACAATTTGTTTGCGCGCACGATGTTCATTCCCGCCAAATTAGAGGAACTGGAAACGCACAAACCGGAATTTACCGTGATCAACGTGCCGCGTTTTCATGCCGATCCGGAGATCGACGGCACCAACTCTGAAGTTTTTATTCTCGTCAATTTTGGCCGCAAAGTGGTTTTAATCGGCGGCACGAGTTACGCCGGTGAAATCAAAAAATCCATTTTTACCATTCTCAATTATCTGCTGCCGCTGCGCGACGTGATGTCGATGCACTGCTCGGCGAATGTCGGGCCGAATAACGATGTCGCTCTATTCTTTGGATTGTCGGGAACCGGCAAGACCACGCTTTCGGCTGATCCCGAGCGCCGCTTGATTGGCGACGACGAGCACGGCTGGAGCGATCACGGCGTGTTCAATTTTGAAGGCGGTTGTTACGCGAAAGTGATTCGCCTCTCGAAAGAAGCCG
>CAYUVM010000228.1:0-7160 GCA_964447935.1 uncultured Cytophagia bacterium
CTTTTCCTCGCGCTGGGTATCATTCTTCTGGTAAAGGCCAATATGCCGGATGCGGCTCAATGAAGTTGAGGAGAAAGATCGCATGCGCGCGTTCCAATCGCCGGTGCGCGGTGATGAAATCATGCAGGTGTGCGGTTTGGCACCCGGGCCGCTCGTGGGCAAACTGAAAACGGCGATTGAAGACGCGATTCTGGACGGTAAGCTTCCCAACGAACATGACGCAGCGTTAACGTATTTGCTGGCGATTAAAGATGAAGTGCGTTTGTAGTGATGCCCTCCGGACGTAGCCTTCAGGCATTGCGGCTTGGTTGACTTCCCGGCATTCAACACCTGAGGGCGTCACTACGAACGACTACAAACTTTTTGTTCGCGAAGCAACTTTTTGCTTAATCTTACGTCTTATATTTTACTTGTTGCACGTCAACATCAACTTAACCGCGAGGAGGAAAATATGTCTGAGACCATTGGCGCCGTCGCCGTGCCGCAATCAAAAGGTGCATTGGAACGGATTATCGGTATTTTTGTTTCGCCCGCCGAAACCATGCGTGATATTGTGGCGCGCCCGAATTGGCTTTTACCCTTGTTGCTGGTCGCTGTGGTTGGCTCCGTCGGCAGCATTTTCTTGAAAGACGCCATTGTACAGCAACAGATCGAGGGAATGCAAAAGAAGAACATGTCGCAAGAGCAAATCGACCAGGCCCTGCCGATGATGGAAAAAATCATGACTTACACGGTGCCGCTTTTTGCGCTGATCATGACGCCGCTTTGGTATTTGATTATCGCCGGCATTGGCATACTCGTCGGCAATGTTATTTTAGGAGGCGAAGCCAAATTTTCGACGCTCTTCAGCATCGCTTCTTGGAGTGGAATCATCACTATTTTAAGTTCATTAGTCAACATTCCGGTGATGGCGAGCCGGCAGTCGATGGAAAGCGCCACCAGCTTAGGCTCGTTTTTCGCGGCGGAAGAGAATAAAACATTTTTTCACCACCTGCTCGGCCAAATCGATCTGTTTGCGCTCTGGTGGGTGGCGGTTTTGGGTTTCGGTATTGCTGCGGCGTATAAGTTTTCTACGAAAAAAGCCATGACGACGGTGTTTGTCGTGTGGGCGATTTGTGCCCTCGGGGCCGCGGCTTTTAAATCGATGTTTAGTTAAAAAGTAAAGGAGTGGTTCACGTGAAACGTTTGCAAACGGTTTTGCTTTGCAGTATCGCCGTCCTCGTTCTGACTAATGTCGCGTTTGCGCAAAATGGCCGGTCGCTTTCATTAAAAGAATGCATCGAAATGGCGTTGCAGAATAATTCTTCTGTGCGCAATGCCGAGCGCCAAATGCATCTCGCCGGCGTGAGCGTGATGACGGCGCGCGCTGCCGTGCTCCCCAGCATTAACACCAGTCTTTATTCGGGCAAATTTCAGCGCGGCAACCAACAAACGGTGGATATTGTGCCCATTGCGTGGGAAACAGTTCCTGCACCGGTGTTGGCGCGGAACCTACAGGATACGATCGGAGTTTTTCCCTTGCGCGGCGCGCCGACGGCTTATGCCAGACAAGACTACACCATCGACGGATTCAAGGTTAATTCGAACTCGGCGCGCTTGAACGTTAATTGGACACCGTTTGATTTCGGCCAATCGTGGAACAAAATTCGTGCGGCCAACGTTTCTGAAGACGCTTCGGAGCAAAGCTACGCCTCGACGCAGCAATCAACCATTCTGCAGGTTCAAGAACGTTATTTTGAGTATTTGAAGGCGCAACGTCTGCTCGAAGTTCAGCAGGAAGCGGTCAAATCGAATGAAGAGCAGTTAAAGCGTACCGAGAGCATGTACGAAATCGGCTCGGTGGCGCAAGGCGATGTGTTCAAACAGCGCACGGTTGTAGGCAATAGCCGCATTACGCTCATCCGCCAGGAAAACGCCGTCGCCAATACTCGGGCTTTACTGAACGTCGCCATGGGCCGCGATCCGCATGGAGAGTTGAGCGTGGTGGATTTCGAGGATTCAGCCGAAAAAGATAATTATAACTTGGACACGGTGTTGAAGACCGCGGCGGAAAAAAACCCCGCCTTGAAAAGCCTCGAACAGACCATGCGCAGCGCCGAACTCGAAGTGAAGGCAGCGAAGCTCAATTACCTTCCCGCGGTAACCTTGTCGGCTTCTTATGACCGTCAAAATCCGGAATTCAATCAAGTGTATAGCGGCTTTAAACAAAATTATAATTTGAGCTACGGCGTGGCGCTCAGCTTCAATTTGTTTAACGGTTTTTCGGATCAGGCGCAAGTCGAGCGCCAAAGCTTGAATTATCAAATCGCCAAGGAAAACCTGACGGACCGCCAACGCAACCTCCGCTTGGAAGTCGAGCAGGCGGTGTTGACTTTGGAGGCGGCAACGGAAATCACGGCCATCAATGAAGACAATTTGAAATCTGCCGAAGAGGATTTGCGTTTGGCGCAAGAACGCTATCGCGTCGGCGCGGGCACCCTTCTCGATATTATTACGGCGCAAGTCAATGTGACGAATGCCAAAGCCACTTTGGTTAACGCTAAATACGATATGATGATTGCGCGCGCCCAGCTCAAAGCGGCGATGGGAACGTTGTCGAAAGAATAACTATTTCACGGCTTGGCGTATAGGAGGGCGAGTCCTTGGCGACCGTCGCCCTGGCTCATGCGTTTAGCGTTATGCTTACGAGGAAACCATGCTTATCGATGTTCGCACTCTGGTAAAAACTTATCAAATCGGCACAGTCGAAGTCAACGCGTTGCGCGGCGTCGACTTGCAGATTAAGAAGAATGAATATGTAGCCGTCATGGGGCCTTCTGGCTCCGGCAAATCGACGTTAATGAATATTCTCGGCTGTCTGGATACGCCGTCGAGTGGCGCCTACGAATTAGCCGGCGAAGTCGTCAGCCAAATGAACGATGATCAGTTGGCGGATATTCGCAACCGGCAGATTGGCTTTGTATTTCAAACGTTCAATCTGCTGCCGCGCGCGAATGCATTGCACAATGTCGAACTGCCATTGATCTACGCCGGCATTCCGGCCGCCAAACGCCGCGCCATGGCGATGCAGGCTTTAGAGCGCGTGGGGTTGGGCGATCGTTTTCATCATAAGCCGAACGAGCTTTCCGGCGGCCAGCGCCAGCGCGTGGCCATTGCGCGCGCATTGATCAACAACCCCTCGATTATTTTTGCCGATGAGCCGACGGGTAATTTGGACACGACGACCGGCGATGAAATCATGCAGATTTTTACAGAACTGCATCATCAAGGCAACACGATTATTCTGGTGACCCACGAAGAGTATATCGCCGAGCATGCGCAACGTGTCGTGCGTTTGCGCGACGGCAAAATCGAACGCGACGAATCGGTGAAAAAGCAAGTCCATTGAAAAACTGAAAAATTCGCTTCTGAAAATAAAAATCCCCCAGATAATCGTTGGGGGATTTTTATTTTCATCTATATTGGGGGAGCTTGCCAATGGAAACCCTCAAAATTTCCGGCGTTTCGGCAGCGCACGCTGCAATCGGATTAAATATTCCTCCCGAGGAATCTGCTGGGCGCCAAAGAGTTGGAGCGTTGGCGTCATCATCTGCGCATCGTGTAATTCAAACTCTCGTGCCTGCAAATGTTCCACTAAATGCGCCAAGGCCACTTTGGAGGCGTAGGAAACGCGATAAAACATCGACTCTCCAAAAAACGCTGCACCGATGGCCACACCGTATAAACCGCCGACCAATTGGGGCCGCGCGGTATCGTTCTCACTTGGCCGCGACCACGCTTCGACGCTATGCGCATAACCGGCTTGGTGCAGATTGAGGTACGATGAAATAATTTCTTCGGAAATCCACGTCGACTCACGGTTGGCACAGGCACGCACGACGCGCTCAAAAGCGCAGTTAAAACGAATTTCAAAGGGATGCCGTTTTAAAATACGGCGTAAATCGCGGGGAAGGTGATACTGGTGAATATCAAGAATTGTGCGAGGGTCGGCTTCGTACCAGCGAATTTCCCCATTTCCCTCAGCCATTGGAAAAATACCCTGGCGGTAACCGTCTAACAAAACTTCGGCGGGAATCATCGGCTTGGTTTAAGTTCTATCACCGTTGTCGCGTCGGGCGCCGATTCGGCTGGTCTCAGGCGCGCTCTTAATTCGGGTTCGCCCCCGACGCATGCGTTTGCAATTGCTTCAGCATTTGACCAGCTTGCTTCGCCAACTCATCATCACTTTGCACGGCTTGGCGCAAAACTTCTTGCGCGGCGCCAACATTGCCGCTCATCAAATAGGCTTTGGCCTGATAAATATACGCCGAGGCCAGCACTCCGGACATTTCCGGACTCGTCGCTTCGCGAATACACGCCTCAAAAGTCACGATTGCCGTTTCGACACGATTCATATCAAAACGTGGAAACAAACCGTAGGTACTCGATTCGGCCAATTTTAAATGCGCCAACCCTTGCATGAAGCGCAAATACGGCCGCATGTTGGAACCATTGCGCGTGGAAATACTCGCCTCGATAGCAGAAATTGCCTTTTCATAATCGCCGCTGCGAAAAAGAAAAATCGCCTGCAACAGTGAATTGCGCTCGCGATACAGAATAACTTGATCGTAACGGTCGCTGCGCACGCTGGCAAGGTTGTAATACTGCGGCCGGGTGAAATAATCCGCGGCGATAATGGTCAAGCCCGTGACGAAAAGCAACACCAAAGCCGTGATGGCAACCCGACCGTAGATCGAAGATAAACGAGAAATTTTTGCCGTTAAGGCGGGGCGGTTTTCATCCACACATTCCGACAATGGCGCCGCATGGATGGCCATTTCGGCCGAAATGGCTTGATTGTTTAGATGAAGCTGGCGATAAGCCTTGACACGGAGATTGCACGCCGGACATACCGACAGGTGGGATTCGACCAGCATGAGTTCATCATCATGGCTGGCCTGTAAAAGGTCACCCTGTCTGATCGGCTGCACCGTTGACAGGGCATATTTCACCAAGAGTTCGCGCCTCACGGTTTAGTCTCCCTAGTCGGGTCGTTAAACACTTTACCTGCTCGTTGTTATTAAAGTGCCTGCCCCTAAACCGGTTTTCGGTCGGCAACATCTCCGCAAGTTTTTATCATACAATACGGATCTTCTTCCCCGATCCGTATCCTATAAATAAATTTTTGCAAGAATACCTTATAAGTTACCAAACTCTAGGACAAAAGCAAGTAATTTCTTAAAAGCGCAATTATTAAAAGTGCATATTAAAATTAAAAGATACTTCCAAACAGCCGAATAGGTTTAATCATTGTATAAAATCCGAAAACTTTACCGATTAAAATAAAAAATGCCAACACTCACAAGCTCGATTTACGCTCTCGCCAGCACGATACCAATCACCTGTGTGGCGCCTGCGGTTTTCAACGCCGCGACGCAGGCATTCATAGTCGCGCCGGTGGTGAAAACGTCATCGACGAGAAAAATCGTTTGGTTTGGCAAATTGGATTTTTCGGTCGAAGCAAATGCCCCTTCAACATTTTTTTGACGCTCGGCAGCCGTGAGCGTGGCCTGTTGTTGTGTGAAGCGGGTGCGCTCGAGCGCGCGCGGCAGGATTTTCATTTTCCAGGCTTCCGCAAGAGTTTGCGCCAGCAACTGGCTTTGATTAAACCCGCGCTCACGGCCGCGGCGGCGATGCAGCGGCACGGGGACGAGAATCGCTTGTTGAATTTCCCGTGCAAGAGGTTTGTATAATCGCTGCGCCAGCAGCGCGCCCAAAATTCGGCTCAAGGAGGGCCGACGACGATATTTGAAGGCATGAATGAGGACTTGCATTGCATCGTCAAAAGGCCAGCCCGCGTGCATCACATCAAGAGGCGTTGGGGGCGAGGTTTCAGCCAATACGGTGGATGACGGCATCGGTTGCGCAGCCATTGCCTCCAAACATTTTTCGCAAAGCAAATGCGTGCGCGGCGAAGTGGGAGACTTGGCGCAAATCAAACAAACCGCGGGATAAACCAACTCGAGAAGATCGCGGGAAAGCTGAACGAGTTTAGCTAACATGCCAGACGTTCGCCGTGAAGCAATTTATTTAACTGCTATTGGGTTAAAGCATTAATTGCAAAATTCCGGTTGAGGAAGCCCGCACAACAACATGCCGAGTTGAATCATTAATAAATAACCCTGTTGCCAGTTTATTTCCGTAGATTTTTATCGTTTAAAAAAATTTTAGCCTTCGTCGGGGTTATGTCCGATGACGTTGCTTCGGGCATTAGTGACCGCCGAGCGGAAAACTAAACGCGAGCGCGATCTGCGGCTCGATGCGTTTTTGCACGACGTAGCCGCCCTTGGGTAACCCGGTTTTGGGATCGGGCTTATTCGGATCGTAGCGGAAAGTGTAAATGTAGTCGATATAAAGAATCAGCGGATCCATCCGATAACCGACGCCAACGCGCGCAGCAGCATTCTCATCAAATTTAAAAACATCACTGAAATTGTCAATATTTTTATCATCGTAAGAGGCGCGAAACGCGACTTTCGGGATCGTCTCCGGCAGGGTGGCTTCGATGTGCATAATGCCGCTTTTCGGTTTGCCATCACGACGCTCGAAGGTGCCGACGAGGCGCAGCGAATTCAGCACTTGCCCATACAACATACCAAAGGTGCCGCGGGTGGATTGATTTTGATTGTCAAGATATTGTCTCTTGGGAACCGCTTGCCCGGTGGCAGGGTTTTGAAAACTCGTGCGCTCCAATTCATAAAACGGTCCGAAGTACGCAGGCAAAAACTCGGCGCCGAGGAAACGCCGTTCTAATTGCGCCCCAAAATCAAACAGGCCGCTGATACCAAAAATATTCAATTCTACACCCGCTGCCTGTCCGGAGCCGAAATCCTGAATCTTCGCGAGGTCGGCATAGAGTTTTAATTCGGTAAGTTTATTTTTGATGATCGGCAACTCTGCATCCAGCCCGTAAACCGAGACGCCGTCAGCCGTGCCGCGATACGAATCCGGATCATCATCGCGCACCAAAGTGGCGCCGAGCGCAAAATTTTTAATAATCGGCATCTCGGTCAGCAGTTGCAGCGGTCGATAAAAAATTCTTCCGCCCATTACCTCGCGCCGGCCAAAGCTGCTGTTTACGAGTTCAAAACCGCCGATGCCGAAATCATAATCCAATTCCA
>CAYUVM010000229.1:0-7156 GCA_964447935.1 uncultured Cytophagia bacterium
CGAGAATGCGACAGCCGCTGGCGCCAATCGGATGGCCGAGGGCTACGGCCCCGCCGTGCACGTTCAATTTATCCAGCGGAATGCCAAGCGTTTGTTGCGCCGCCAAGGCCACCACCGCAAACGCTTCGTTGATTTCAAACAAATCAATTTGATTGAACGCAAAGCCAGATTTCTTTAAAACTTTATCGATCGCGTCAAGTGGCGCCGTGGTGAACCACTCCGGTTTTTTCGCAGCAGAAGCTTGGCTAATCAATTTCGCTTGCGGTTTGACGCCGAGTTTGTCCGCGACTTCTCTGGCCATCACCACGACTGCGGCAGCGCCATCATTGATTTTGGAAGCATTGGCGGCGGTCACCGTGCCTTCTTTGTCGAAGGCCGGCCGCAGCGTTAGCATTTTTTCGAAATTTACTTTTTGCGGCTCATCATCTATTTTAATGAAAGCCGGTTCACCCTTTTTCTGCGGAAGCGGCACCGGCACGATTTCTTTATTGAAGAGGCCGTTCTCCTGTGCCATCAAGGCTCGCTTGTAACTCATCACCGCGAAGTCGTCTTGCGCTTTGCGCGGAATATTGCATTCGCGTGCACAAATTTCCGCCGCGTTGCCCATATGAAAATTGTTGTAAACATCCCACAACCCGTCTTTGATCATGCTGTCAATCAACTCCCCGTGACCGAGACGGTAACCATCGCGCGCTTTGCTCAATAAATAGGGTGAGTTTGACATACTCTCCATGCCGCCGGCGACAATCACATCGGCGTCACCAGTCATGATCGCCTGCGCGGCGAGCATCACCGCCTTCATGCCAGAGCCGCAAACTTTGTTGATCGTCATGCAAGTGACGTCCACCGGCAAGCCGGCTTTGAGCGCCGCCTGTCGCGCTGGCGCCTGGCCCACGCCCGCGGGCAGGACGCAACCCATGATGACTTCATCAATTTTTTTCGGATCCAAACCGGCACGCTGCACCGCTTCTTTAACGGCGATCGCCCCCAATTCTGAGGCGGTGAAAGCCGCCAGCGAGCCTTGAAACGCGCCAATCGGCGTGCGGCAAGCGCCGGCAATAATCACTTCACGTGACATAACTTAAAGTTCCTTTCCTGGCATAAAATTTTTTAATTTTTCTCGCGATATTTCATCCACCACTGCCGTAGCCGCTCCGCCAGGCTCACCTCCAAGCCATTCGAGGTCGGCTCATAATATAAAGCCTCGCGCAAATTTTCCGGCAAATAATTTTGTTCGATAAAATTTCCCGGATAATCATGCGGATATTGGTATTCCACGCCGTAGCCCTGTTGCGTCATCAGCGGCGTCGGCGCGTTGCGCAGGTACAGCGGCACTGGGCCGAGCGGTTTCTCTTTGACGTCTTTGATCGCTGCCGTCAACGCTTTGTACGAGGCGTTGCTTTTCGGCGCCGAAGCCAAATAGGTTGTGGCTTGTGCCAGAACCAGGCCGCCTTCCGGCATGCCGATGTACGTGATCGCAGTGAATGCCGAAGTGGCAACGACGAGTCCTAGGGGATCGGCGTTGCCAATATCTTCACTCGCCAGAATAATCAAGCGCCGCGCGATAAATTTCGGATCTTCGCCGGACTCGAGCATGCGGCTAAGATAATGCAGCGCCGCATTCGGGTCGCTGCCGCGCACACTTTTGATAAATGCTGAAATCGTGTCGTAATGATTCTCACCGGCGCGATCATAGAGCAGCAGTTTTTTCTGCACAACTTCGCGAACGTGCTCGACGGTGAGCCGGCGCTTGCCGGTTTTATCCAGCGGCGCGAGTTTGATGGCCAATTCCAAGGCCGTTAGCAAAGCCCGCGCATCACCGGCAGCCAGCTGCGCCAACGCGCGGCTGGCGTCATCATTCAACTCAACATTAGCCTTGAGAAGTTGCCCATCCATTTTGAGGGCACGCGCCACGACTTGCCGCAAAATGTCTTCGCGCAACGGCTGGAGCATATAAACCTGACAGCGCGACAGCAGCGGCGCGATGACTTCAAATGAGGGATTTTCCGTGGTCGCGCCAATCAAGGTAATCGTGCCATCTTCGACGCTGTGCAGTAGCGCATCCTGTTGTGCTTTGTTAAAACGATGGATTTCATCAATAAATAAAACGGTGCGCTTGCCGAGTTGGCGATTGGCTGCAGCTTTTTCTAAAATTCGGCGAACTTCTGCGACCCCACTGGAGACGGCGCTCAGAACGTAAAAATCCGCTTGTACCGCTTTCGCGAGCAAATGGGCCAGCGTCGTTTTACCGCAACCCGGCGGCCCCCACAAAATGATCGACGGTAAATCTTTTTTCTGAATCGTTTCATACAGGGCTTTGCCGGGCGCAAGCAAATGCTCCTGGCCAACGAAATCTTCCAGCCGCTGCGGGCGCAGGCGATCTGCCAGTGGTTGGGTCTGCACCATCATTTCCCGCGAAGCTTGCTCGAATAAGTCCATCACAGCAAATAAAAAAGATAAAAAGAATTGTTCAGTTTCGCTCACAATAATTTTTAGTCATGGTGAGCGAAATTAAACCATCAATCGATGCGCGTCGGGTCATTCCAGCGAAAGGCTGTCAAGCCGTTCGGCGTGCCGAACCAGATCCAATCATCTTGCACCGCAATCGCATTAACCCGATTATCGATTAAGCCATCTTCAGTCGTGAATTGCCGCCAATCCTGGCGCGCACGATTGTATTTGTAAACGCCGGCGTCGGTGCCGACCCAAACCGCTTCCGGCCGCGCCAGCACATAATTGATATTGGCATTGGCAAATTGTTGGCGCGCCGGCGGATTCAACCAAACTTTATTGAGCATGTCAAAAGCTTCGAGGCCGTAGGTCGTTCCAAACCAAACCAGTGAATCACTCGCCGCAACCGTTACCGTGCGTTCGGTGTGCGGCCCTTGCGTATCTGACACAAAACCGCCGGTGTCTTTTGCCATGTCGTAAACAAATGCGCCATATTTCGTTCCCATCCATAACAAATTTTCGGTGCGCTCCAAATCATAAATTGGATGGCCCAACAACTGCTTGGGCAGAACTTCAGCAACACCGACGGTGTCCTTGCCTTTGGAACTGCGCGTGATCACCCGGTATAAGCCGAAGTCCGTCGCCGCCCAAATGAAGCCGTCGTAAACCGCCACATCGTTCACACGTCCGGAAATAATCCGGCTCTTCGACGCAAGCCGTCGCCAGCGATCTTTTTTCGGATCATAAATCGTAATGCCTTCTTCCGTCGCGCAGTAAACTTTGTCGTCGGCAATTTCGAAGCGGTTAATTTCATCGCTGCTGATATCCATGTTGTACCGGGCTTCGTAATACTCCCATTCATTCGCGCCAATCCCGCCCGTTGAAGGATTGTCCCAATGGGTAATGCCGCGAATTTCATTGTCGTTGTTTTGGATATTTTCGTTGTGGCCACCGATCCACAGGCCATTATCGTCAAACGCCAGCGCATCAACGCGGCGTTGAGCCAGGCCAAAATTCAACAACTCGGCGCGTTCGAGATGCACGTTGGCGCGCCAGGCCCCCAACCCCCAGGTTCCCATCCAGAAACTATCGAAATTATCGCGGATAAAATCCGTCACTTCGGCGCGGCGCAGGCGAAAATCCTGAAACACGCCGTTCGGCTCAAATACATATCCGGCGGGCACAAAAAAGCGAGGAAATAAATTCGGCCGCGGCGTGCGCGCCCCGGACCAAACAATATTATCACTCGCGTCATGATCGGCTGCAACGATAATGTTGCCGAGCTTGCTCACTTTAAACAACCGGCCGGTACTCGTTTCAAACCACACGTATTGCCGGCCAATGCCGATCGAAACCACTTCATCGGCGGGGGAAATGCCGACATGCGTTTTGGGATAATTCGTCCAGCGATACGACGAGGGATGCATACTGCTCACCCCCGCGCGCGTGGAACACCACAGCAGGCTGGTGCCCACGTCATAAGCCACGGCGAAGATTTGATTGTCGGCGAGGCCATCGCTGGTGGTATAAGGCGCTTGCCAATTGTTGCGAAAAAAATCATAGCGCAGCAACCCGGCCGAACTGCCAAAATATGTGTATTGCGGCCCGACGAACACTGCATTGACATAACGGGTGACGCCAAAACTAACCCAATCTCCGGGGCGGTAACGCTCAATACGGTCGATGCGGCGGGGAGTGGCGGTTAAATTTAAATAAGCGCTCAGGCAAAGTGACGCGGCGATGGCAAGAAAGATTGACAGGCGTTTCACAATAAAGTTCTCCAGATGCTGAAACGGCCGGCGCAAATGGCGAAACCTGTGGACCTAATTTTTCACAAATTCCGGGAGCAGAAAATCATTCGCCGCCATTCCAACAAAGTTTTGACCGTAGCAATTTCTCGAACGCCTGTTCTCCGGAATGGTTGGGTACAACTTGAGCAATGAAATAAATTATCAGAATTGGAGGAAAAAAGCAACAACGAATTTTCCTATTTAATGTTATATCGTTGCAGTTTCCGATGCAGATTGGCGCGATCCGTACGCAGGCGGCGCGCCATCTCGCTGACATTGCTGCGCACCTCATTAAAGACGCGCACTAATAAATGCCGCTCAAAATTTTCCACCCGCTCCCGCAACGCCAGTCCCTCGTCGCCGGCTAAATTGTACTCGGTTGCGGTGGAAGCTTTTGCCGGTGCAGTCGCCACAGCAACGGGAAAGCTCAAAACAGGCAGGGCTTGCCGCACCTGTTCTGCGGTAATGGTTTCGGCTTCGCCCATAATCATCAACCGCTCGACGATGTTGCGCAGTTCGCGCACGTTGCCCGGCCAATGATAGTTTTCTAAAATGGCGCCGGCTTCGGCAAACAGCCGCTTGGCACGGCGGCCATAGGCTTGTGCCAGTTGGTTTAAAAAATAGCTGGCTAAAATTAAAATATCCTCACGGCGCTCGCGCAGCGGCGGGACGTGAATCGGAATGACGGCGATGCGGAAAAACAAATCATCGCGGAAATTGCCGGCTTGAATTTCTTTCTCGAGATTTTTGTTGGTCGCGGCAATCACGCGCACGTCGAAGCGAATCGGCTGCGTGCCGCCGACGCGGAGCAATTCATTTTCCTGCAACACACGCAGGAGTTTCGCCTGCGTTTCCAGCGCCATATCGCCGATTTCATCCAGAAAAATCGTGCCGGTGTGCGCCTGCTCGATGAGGCCGATTTTGCGGCGCATCGCGCCGGTGAACGCGCCGCGCTCGTGGCCGAACAATTCGCTTTCAATCAGCTCGCGCGGAATCGCCGCGCAGTTGACGCGCACAAACGGGGCCGTAGCCCGCTTGCTCTGCCGATGGATCGCTTCGGCCACCAATTCTTTGCCAGTGCCGTTTTCGCCGGTGATCAAAACACGAGCTTCGGAGGGCGCTGCTTTGCGAATCGCGTCGCGGAGTTGTTGTATCGTCGTCGAGTGGCCAACCATCTCGCTATCGCCGCCGAGGCGCTGGCGCAGTTGATTGCGCTCGTGCTCGAGCTGCTTGCGCTCGGCAAAATTTTTGACTTCGAGAATGACGCGTTCCGGCTGCAACGGCTTTTCTAAAAAGTTGTACGCGCCGAGACGCACCGCCTTTACCGCGGTATCAATTTCAGCATGACCGGAAATCATAATCGTTGGGATCATCACGCCCGTTTCTTGTAATCGCTGCAAAACGGCCAGACCATCCATGCCGTCCATCCGCACATCAAGAAACATCAAATCAAAAGCTTCGCGTTGCAACAATTCCAAGGTTTGCTCGCCGGAAGTACGCGTGGTGGTTTGGTGGCCGAGATCGCGCAACAGGCCGCTCAAGGTGGCGCCAATGTTGACGTCGTCATCCGTGATGAGAATGTGGAGGGACATAATGAGTTAATTATTAAGCACTAAAAAGTTAGAATAAAATTCTGAAAGTTGCAACTAACAAGCTATTTAGCTAACCACGAAGACACCAAGGCACGAAGCAAAGCTTTTCTTAGTGTCTTGGTGTCTTCGTGGTTAAGGAATTTTTGATAACTTGATTGGCTGCCCCGCTTGCAGGGCTTTTCAGTTAATCTAAAAACTGGCGTAGAACGTAAGGCGTGTCACATAAAAAATTTTAAAATCAGTTTTGGCTTTCTGCTAGCAACCGCCGGATTTTCTCTGCCGCCGCGTGGTTGGCGCGCAGACGCAGATGCACGGTGTGATCTTCGTAATTTTTCACCATCACCTGCGCGAGCGAATGCAGCCGCGCGACGAGCGCCGAGCTGGCAATGGGCAAGTCAATCTCGAATTCTTCTTCATCGGCGCGGGCATATTCCAAAATGCGGCGGCGCAGTTCATCGAGAAACATGCCGCGCGCCGCGGAAACGAACACCGCCGGGGCGTGGGTTTCTTCAAGACGTTTGATCAGACCGTTTTCTTGCAAGCCGTCCACTTTGTTGAAGACGTGCAGAATCGGCAGTTCGTTGAGTTTCAATTCTTCCAAAACTTGTTTCACCACGGCCATTTGCTCTTCAAACAGCGGATGCGTCAAATCAACGACGTGCAGGAGCAAATCAGCTTCCCGTGCTTCTTCGAGCGTGCTTTTAAACGAGGCAACAAGATGATGGGGTAATTTGCGAATAAAACCAACCGTGTCGATGAGCAAAATCGTCGAATTATTTTTTGGCGTCGAATCGTTCTTCACGTTCAAATGGCGCACGGTGGAATCCAGTGTGGCAAATAAACGATTCTCGACAAAAACTTCAGAGGACGTCAGGGCATTGAGCAAGGTCGATTTACCCACATTGGTGTAGCCGACCAATGCCGCTTTGAAAATCTCATTGCGGTTCCGGCGGCGCTCGGCGCGCTGCAATTCGATTTTCTCCAATTCTTTTTGCAATTGGCTGATGCGGTAGCGCACAAGGCGGCGGTCGGATTCGAGCTGGGTTTCACCGGGGCCGCGCGTGCCGATGCCGCCGTCCTGCCGGGAAAAGTGCGTCCACTGGCGCGTGAGACGCGGCAACAAATATTGCAACTGCGCCAGTTCCACCTGCGTGCGGGCTTCGCGCGTTTTGGCGCGGCGCGCGAAAATATCCAAAATCAAGCCGCTGCGGTCGATGATTTTGGTGTCGCAAAGTTTTTCTAAATTTTTTGCCTGCGCGGGGGAGAGGTCGTCGTCAAACATCAGCACGTCGATATCCTGCTCCTGCGCAAGATTGGCAATAA
>CAYUVM010000230.1:0-7154 GCA_964447935.1 uncultured Cytophagia bacterium
TGATTCGGCGATACCATGCGCCAATCTTCTTTGATGTCGGTGAGTTTTTCGGAAACGATCAGCACCGCATGCTCGGCCGGATCGGCTGGATGCATGCGGCAAACGCCGTCTTCGCAATCGAAGCGGCTGCCTTCCGAATGATAAAGCGTCGGCGGCGTCAGCGCCGGATCGCTGACGTAACGGGTCGCGACCATCCAGTCGCCATCGGTAATGGCCAGGTTTAAATAAGCCGGCTCTTTGATGCCGTGCTTGCCGGTAATTTCCTTGAGTTCGGCAATGGTTGCCTCCAGGGCTTCTACGGCGTCTTGAGACGAGTTGGCGTTTTGCTTTTTTAAGAAATGATTCAAAAAGAGTGCGAAGAAATGTTCCGAGTCGGTTTGGCCGCCGATACAATTGTACAATTCGTCGGTGAGGCGGTGGCGCAGCGCGCGTTTTATTTTTGGAAAGCCGCCAATGTCGCCGTTGTGCATGAATAGAAAATTCTTATAATGGAACGGATGGCAATTGGCTTCGGAAACGTTGCCGACACTCGCGGCGCGTACATGCGCAAAAATGCAATTGGAACGAAACTTCGAAGCGTTGTAACGGAGATTGCGGTTATTCCACGCCGGCGTGGTGGCGACAAAGATCGCCGGTTCCGGATCGACTTCTTTGACATAAAACCCAACGCCAAAGCCATCGCCGTTCAACGGCTCCGATCTTTCCTGGGCTTTGAAGCTTTGGCGAATTAAAGAATTTTTCGGCTGATACAAAAGTTTCGCAAGGGTGATCGGCGCGCCTTTGTAGGCGAGAAAGCGACACATGGGTTTTAAAAGAGTTTTTAAAAATTCAAATCGTCATCGCGAGTCCCGCGCTTTTCAGCGGGATGAGGCGACCTGTTGATTCGTAAAAGATTGCTTCGCTGAAAAACGCTCACCATGACAGTTGCGCTATGACACACTCTTGAAAACACGATGACGATCAATCCAATACGCCCACGGAATGATCAGCCATTGCGACAAACCGCCAACAGCCAGCACCATTTCATTCGGCGGCGGTTGGTGGCGGCTCATCACATTTCCCACATAAATGAATGCGCTGAATGCAACAAAAGCCCAGAAGGCATAAAGCCCAACGCGATCGCGGGCTTGAGTTGCGCGGATATATAAAACCATCGCAAAAATAAACAATGCACTTTCCACGAAAATGGTGGCCATGACTGAATTCCACAATCCGAGACCGACATAAGTTTGCAGGCCGGGGGCGATGGGCAGATCGGGGCGATGGGTGATGAAATCAAGCAGCCAATGGCTGGTCACCCCGAGGCCAAGAATCCATGCACCGGTTTTATCTTTGCGCCGGAAAAAATAAATCGCCCCCAAAACCACCGCCCAGCCGAGGACGGTAACAAGGCTGTGCGAAATCGGATAATCATAAAAATCCAGCGGCGTGAACGCGGTGTTGCCGGGATCAATACGCACGTGTTCGAGTCTCAGCAACAAAAAGAGCGGCCAAAGCAGATCCAAAAATTGCGCGGATAAAAACAATGTGCCCAAGGAAATTTGGGGCGCTATTTTTTTTGCCGCGAAAGCGACGGCGTAATGTCCGAGAAACATTGCTGGGCTTTAATGTTGGGTGGTATCCGCCGAACTGGTTGGTTTTTCTAAAATGGCGACAACATGGGTGTAAACTTTTTGCCATTGCTCCGGCTCGGCGCTGAAATATTTGACGGCGGCTTCGAATTGCTGGCGGTCGAGCGCAAGTGATTTCAATACCGAATCGGCACGGACCAGTTTTATTTTTTTATCTTCATGTTGCAGCATATTGGGGTCGCCGCCGGCCAGCAGGATTTTAGCATAAACTTCCGCAAAGCGTTCCGGATTTTGCAGCGGCTCGGTCGTTTTGGGGGCGCAGGCCAACCAGAGGCTCAAGAATAAAAATGACCAGCGCCGCAAGGAAGAAGAGGCTGCCGGAAGAATGATTTTATGCATGGCCAGAAATGAGTGTGCGGGTTAATCCAATTTCAGCCTGCTGCCGTAATTCGATGCAGGCCTGGCCGGGGTCGGCGGCGCCAAAAATTGCCGAACCGGCCACGAGAAGTTGTGCGCCGGCTTCGACCACCTCTGCGGCGGTGTTGTTATCAATGCCGCCATCGACTTCAAGCAAAATTTTTTTGCGCTGGCTGGCCAGCAAGCGGCGGGCACGGCAAATTTTTTCAATCGAAGTTTGAATAAATGTTTGTCCGCCAAACCCGGGATTGACGGTCATGAGCAAAAGCAAATCAAGGTCCGGCAAAATATCCTCGACGGTGGTGAGCGAGGTTGCAGGGTTGAGTGCAACTCCGACTGCGGCGCCGGTTTCTTTGATTTGATGCACGACGCGATGCAAATGGGGACACGTTTCAACGTGCACGATGATGCGATCGGCGCCGGCCTGACGAAACGCCGCAATGTAACGCTCCGGCTGCGTGATCATCAAATGCGCCTCAATCAACAAACTGCTGCTGCGCCGCGCGGCGTTAACGATGAGCGGCCCGAACGTCAGATTGGGCACGAAATGCCCGTCCATCACGTCGCAATGAATAATATCGGCGCCGGCGGCTTCGACGCGGTGGATTTGCTCGCGCAAATTGGTGAAATCGGCGGAAAGAATTGATGGCGCAATTTGGAGCATAATTAATTTTCGTTCGGACTGCCGGGCAACTGGCTCAATTCGAGATTGATTTGAGTGCCGCGCTTCACAATCGTGTTGGCGTCCAGCGATTGGCTAATCACCGTTTCCGGCAACAATTGCTCGACTTCCTTAAATATAATTTGTCCGATGACCAACCCGGCCTGGCGAATGAGCAACACGGCTTGATCATATGTTAGGCCGGCGACATCGGGCACGGTTGCATCCGACAAGGCAATACCGAGGCTCACGGTAATATTAACGATGGTGCCCACGCCGATTTTCGCGCGCACCGGCACGGATTGATAGGCGACCACGCCGGCGGGCCTGTCGGTGTAAGCCGAATCAACCTTCCCCAGCTTGAGATTGAACTTCGCCAACATCAATTCGGCGTCGCGGCGCGAGCGATCAACCAGCGTCGGCATTTCCACCTGGCGCGCGCCCTGGCTCACGACGACATAAATCCGCCGCCCACTTTTGACGCCGGCCTGCGGCCGCGGATTTTGTTCAACCACATAACCCACCGGTTGTTTTTCATCCGAGCGTTCGCCGGCTTTGATAATCTCAAAACCCTCGTCTTCGAGCTTGCTCTTGGCCTCTTCGTAGCGGAGCGCGATTACATTCGGCACTTCAATGGCTTCGCCGTGCTTGGTATAAACCGGCAGGATGATCCAATCTAACAGCAACCCGAACGCGAGAAAAAGGGCGATCAGACTGCCGAGGATTTTTACGAAGCGATTAGAGAGTATCGCGATAATGGCGGTGCGCCACCAGGGTTGACTCATTTCATCTTCCTATTGAAAATTGGCAATTTAAAATTTTAAACCGGCGTTCCCCACAACGAACTTACGTTTTTACGAGCCGGGCGGCAAAACTGCCGTCCATGTTGTGGCGGCTTTGCAAAGTACGAATATAACCGCGCTCGTCGCAAAACATGACGTGCACAAAATTTTTGGCCGGTTCAATCCGAAACTCTTGATGATGCTCTAAAAACCAATCCACCACTTTTTCATTTTCTTCGGGGTCGATGCTGCAAGTGCTATAAACCAAACGCCCGCCGGGCTTGACCAACTCGGCGGCGTTGGTCAAAATTTCCTTTTGCAATTCCACCAGGTCGGTAATATCCTTTTGCCGCCGCCGCCAGCGCAAATCACTGCGGCGCGAGAGCACGCCAAGCCCGGAACAAGGCGCATCGACGACCACAACATCAACCGGCGTCGCGGCAAACGAGCGCGCATTGGCGATGACGGGGTGAATGGCGCAATGCAAGCGTTGCGCCGCTTCTCTGATCAGCTCGAGACGATAGGGATCGAGGTCGACGGCAACAACGTTGCCGGTACCGGCCATTTCCGCCATCTGCAGCGCTTTGCCGCCGGGCGCCGCGCAGAGATCAATGATCGTTTCACCGCTTTTCGGCGCCGCTAAACGCGCGACCATGCCGGCGCTCGGATCCTGCACGGTGAACCAGCCTTCGTTAAATCCCGGCAACTCGGTGATGTCGTCAACATGCGGCAAGCGATAAAAATTGGGCACTTGCTTGTACGCTTCGGGTTTGATTTCGCGCGCCGCCATTTGCTCCAGCCACGGCTTGAGATTTTCTTCCGGACGCACGATGCGCACCGTGACGGCGGGAATGCGATTGTCGGCTTCGGCCAGTGCCGCGGTCTCCTTCCAGCCGAATTGATCGATCCAGCGTTTGATGAGCCACTCCGGGTGGCTGAACATTTGCGCGAGCATGCGGAGATCTTTTTTCTCGACCACGCTTTCAATCGGCGGCCATTCCATCGGCAGGCGTTGAATGTTGCGCAACACGCCGTTAGATAAACGCGAGAAATTGTTGCCGAAGCGCAGTTGAATCATTTCAACGGCCTCGTCGACGGCGGCATAAGCCGGAATGCGATCCATAAACAACATTTGATACACGGCGCCGCGCAAAACATTTTTCACAAACGGCTGGGCTTCGTCGAAATGATGGCGGAAATGCTGTTGAATCTCAGCGTCGAGCCGGGAACGGTTCCGCGCGATGCCGTGCACCAAGGCGGTGACGAGGGCGCGGTCCCGCGCTGGAAACGCCGCGCGTTGCAGATGCTTGTCCATGACATAATCAACATAAGTGGAACTGCTTTCGGCTTCGCTGAGAATTTGCGCCGCGATGGCCCGCGGCGATAGTAGAACATTTGAAGAAGATTTTTTGGTTGAGGCTTTTGGCATGCGAATGTGTTCTTAATCTCAATTAAGTTTTTCGTGAGCCTGGATTTGATGGCCGCGCAGAAAATCTGCGGCGGACATGCGGCGCTTGCCTTCGATTTGCAATTCGTCGAGGGCTAAAAGGCCGTCTCCAGTTTGAATAATAAGTTCTCCCGTTTTAACGTTGGCCTGCACGATGGCGCCGGCGGCAGGGCCGGAAACACTTTCCTCCACCACGTGCGTGCGAAAAATTTTGAGGTGACGCCCCTGCAAAATGGTAAACGCGCCGGGAACCGGATTCATTCCCCGGACGAAATTGAAAATTTCGCGGGCGGGCTTTTCCCAAGCAATCGCCGCCATTTCTTTCGTAATTTTGGGGGCGAGACTGCCGGCGCCGGTTTGCGGTTGCCTTTGCACGGTGCCGGCGGCGATTTGTTCCAGCGTTTCGAGGAGTAAATCCGCGCCGAACCCGGCCATGCGATCGTGCAACTCCCCGGCGGTTTCAAATTCGCCGATCGCCATTGGTTTTTGCAAAATCATTTCGCCGGCGTCCATTCGCGCGTTGATAAAAAACGTTGTGATCCCCGTCTCCCGCTCGCCGTTGATGATCGCCCACTGAATCGGCGCGGCGCCGCGATATTTCGGCAGCAGTGCGGCATGCACGTTGATCGTGCCGAGCGGCGGCAGCGTAAACACTTCCGGCGGCAGAATGCGAAACGCCACCACAAAAAAGAGATCAGCCTGCCACTCCCGCAGGCTTTGAATGAACTGCGGCTCGCGTAATTGGTCGGGTTGCAAAATCGGCAAGCCGGCTTGCTGCGCCAGCTTTTTTACTGGCGGCGGCTGCACCTGCAAGCCGCGGCCCGCAGGTTTGTCCGGTCCGGTTACCACGCCCACCACCGGAATTTTATGGTCGAGAAGTTTTTGCAAACTGACGACGGCAAATTCCGGGGTGCCCATGAAAACGATTTTAAGATTTTGTGCTTGAAGCATATGCTGAAGCGGAGTGCAAACTTCAGTTTGCACTTTTAAAGCGTTGCAATGCAAACTAAAGTTTGCACTCCGGCGTTACGCCGATTTCTTATTTCTCTCGAGCGTTTCGGCGGCGGCTTCTGCGGCAAGCGCTTTCAGTTTTTTATTTAACATTTTGCGCCGCAGCGTGCTCAAACGATCCACGAAGAAAATGCCATTGAGATGATCGATCTCATGCAGCAGCACGCGCGCCAGCGTGCCTTCACATTCCTGCTCGTGCGCCGCCCCGGCCAAATCCTGATACCGCACGCGCACGCGTTCCTTGCGCATCACATCTTCGTTGATATCGGGAATGCTGAGGCAGCCCTCCTCGTACGGCACTTCTTTGCCAAGCTCCTGCACAATCACCGGATTCACAAAAGCCTGCGGTGGCGCACCGGTTGTAATCAGGCCGACATCAACGACACACAAAGAATGGGTTAAACCAATTTGATTGGCGGCCAAACCAATGCCTTTGGCTGCCTGCATCGTTTCAATCATATCCGCCGCCACCTGCTGCAACGCGGCGTCGAACGTCTCGATTTTAAGCGCTTTCTTGCGCAGAATGGGATCGCCGTATTTGCGAATCGGCCAAACCGCCATAAAACAGAATCCTTATATTAATTATGGCATTCGAGATGAATCTTTTTGCCTTTTGCCAGCGACTTCATTGCAAAACGATTCCTATAGAATGACATTGACGGTTTAATGCTTTGGTTAGGCTTTCTTCTCTTCCGTGGGCACAACTTTGCGCGCGATGCTTGAGCGCGCGACGTTGAGTTTGACGTTTTTATCGACTTCCAGCACGACCACGGTATCTTTTTCTTTCATGCCGACGATGGTGCCGTAAATACCGCCGGCCGTCAACACTTCATCGCCCTTTTGCAGGCTCTCTAACATTTTTTGCTGTTCTTTCTGGCGTTTCGCCTGCGGGCGCAGAATTAAAAAATACATGATCACGAAAATCATGATGATCGGCAACCACATCGCGAGCGGGTTGGCGCCTTGGCCTTGTGGCGCGCCCATGAATGAAAACAACAACGTTAGCATTACTCTCCTCCTTGGGATTTTAATTTGCCAGCCACTGTAGGTGATTTGTATTACAATTTTACCGGATATTTTTCGTAAAACGCTTTTCGCCAGGACACAAAACTACTGCCGGCAATCGCCGCGCGCATGCTCTGCATTAATCTATGATAAAAACGCAAATTATGCAAGCTGCCGAGCCGCAGCGCCAGGATTTCTTCGGCGTGAAACAAATGCCGCAAATACGCGCGCGTAAACGTGCGGCAGGCATAACAATCGCA
>CAYUVM010000231.1:0-7139 GCA_964447935.1 uncultured Cytophagia bacterium
GATGGTATGCAATATTAATGATGCTGGCGATAAAAGTCAAGAGAATTTTTCACGAATTTTTCCCGACATTCTGCAGCATCAAATTTTAGCATATCGCCTCGTCTTCGTCCACATCCAATTTAATTCTTTTACCATCCGCTCTCGAAAAGGTTCCGCCGTCGGCAAGCGCCGGCATTGGTCAATTTAGATTTCAGCAATTCTCGCCGGCTGTGGTTACATATTTATAGAGAAAACATAGCAATCAATTCAAATGCACTTTAAAAAGTTGGTGATGCGCTTTTTCGTCAAAGCGGCCATGCGGTCAAGCTATCCGGCGCCGGGTCAATTTCCGAAGACGGAGTGCTCGACTAAGCTTCCCACCTCCCCTTCGTAAAATCGATGCAAATAGTCTTCGGCTTCAAACAGATGTTGCGTGATCGGCAGCGTTCCGCGCGCAATAAGATATTTCAATTCTTCCAGATTGCGCGACCAACAGGCACCATTAAAAAACTCGGCGCCGGCAAATTGGGTTTTGTACAACGCATTGGCTGAATAACAACTGCCCAAATAAATATGTTGAAATTTCTCCGGCGCAAAATAATCAACGGCCGCCGTCATCATAAACATGCCGAGGTTCTGGCGATAATAATTGAGGTCATAAAAGGCGTAATAATATTGCACCACCTGCGGCGGTTCCAGATATAGCGTCACCAACCCAACATCTTTATTCGCCAGGTTATCCCGAAAGAGCAGCAAATGCGAGGTAATTTTTGAGTTCATGAGGTTATGCAAACGTTCCGCCGTCATAATTTCTTTGCCAAACTTGATGTCGGCATACGTGAGACAAAACTCGCGCCAGTCGTCGGTAAAGACAAAATTCTCGCGCGCCACCAATTGAAACGAAATATCCGAGCATTTGCGCATAATCCGCCGGTTCTCCGACGAGAGCGCGAACTCATTTAAAGCGACCCGCACACTACGGCACAAATAAAAGCGATCTAAATTTTTTGAGGACGGCAAAAATCCTTTGGCAAAAAAATGCGGTGGCCGTTCCTCGCCCTCGGGAAAAGCCCAAATGGCATAGGGAAAAATATAATGGGTGTAATCTGGGGCGGCTTCGGAAAAGAGAAGTTTCATCGATGCACAGATTTTTGATCTTAACGGGTGGCACGAAGCTATCACCAAAAGTAACTATTGCCACGGCCAATTGCAAATTCTTTTTCGGCAAGGCGGTATTGAGGCAAGGCGGAAAAGCGCTTGCAGGTTTTCGGTTTTTGCTGTAAATTTTTGAGCGTGACAGGGAGCCGAAGCAGTGTTTCGACTTTGGGAAAAGGTGAGGCGATAAAACGCTTCTCCAAAATCTTATTCGCTACCACATTTAATTTATTCTTCGACGCGGTGCAATAGCAGAAAGAAGTCAATGTGCAAGAATGGCTCCATCCATCATCTTTTTCGAACTGCCGAGGCTAAAATTCGGCTGCTCGTGAAACTCACGGGGCTGGCGTTTTTGCTTTTCGCCGGCCAAACAGTGGGCATGCAGGAACCGCTGGATGCGGCCGCATTTTATCAGCGTGGCAAAGCGTATTATCAAAAAAACGATTATGAAAACGCCATCGCGGATTTCAGCCTCGCCATTAAGATCAAACCGGGTTATGCCAATGCTTACCTCAGCCGCGGCAATGCTTACGGGGCGCAGGGTGATTATCAGCGCGCGATCGCCGACTACACCGAAGCGCTCAAATTACAACCCGGTGAGATTACGGCTTACAACAATCGCGGCAATGCCTATTTACTCAAAAACGACATCAGCCGCGCGATTGCCGATTTTGATCAAGCGATTCAACATCAGCCCAATTTAGCCGAAGCCTATTGCAATCGCGGCGTGGCGTACACCTATCGCGGTGATTATCAACGCGCACTCGCCGATTTCGACCAGGCCCTCAAAATCAATGCGCGGGATGCAGAAGTTTATAACCGGCGCGGGAAAGTTTACACGTTGCTCAATCGTTATGATGAAGCGCTCGCGGATTTTGATCGCGCGCTGCACTTGCAGCCGGAACTCGCCGAAGCTTATTCCAATAGCGGCATCGTCGGAATCAAAAAGGGCGATTTCGAGGTTGCCATTGCCCATTTTACCCACGCCCTCAAACTCAAGCCTGGGTTAGCGGAAGCCTACATCCAGCGCGGCTTGGCTTACGCCAAACAGGAAAATTTCAAACGCGCGATTCTCGACTATGACCGCGCGATTCAATTGAAACGCGAAAAAATTCTTGCTGCACAAAAACGGAACAATGATTTGGCGCCGACCATTAAACTCAAACCCGAAGACGCCGAGCTTTATTACAATCGCGGGCGCGCCTACCATGCGCTGGGTAAGTTTGATCTCGCCGTCGCCGATTATACGCAGGCTATTAACATCAAACCGGGCTATGTTTTTGCATATTACATTCGCGCCACGGCTTATCGCGACAAAGGCGAGCGCGCCAAAGCCATTTTCGATTTCAACAAAGTTCTGGAAATGACGAACGAGCCGATTCTGCGTGAAAGAACGCGCGGGCATTTGCAGGAGTTGGGGGTGAATTAAAAAACGGTGAACAGATAAAAGGCAATTTGAAAAAAAATTGTCTCAAAAAATTGATGACCCTATTTTCCATCCACCACTTCCATCAAGATCCAGCCTGTCGGGTCGATCTCTAATTTCGGTGTGCCGGTGAATTGATGGCGCTGCCAAGTCGACGTCACCTCAACGCGTTTGGTTGAAACTTGATCGCCGGTGGTGGCGCGCACTTCTACCGGCAGGCGAAAACCTTCGTCGCGCCAGCGGATTTCCAACTCCGTCGAGGCGTCGGGTTTGCGGAGAATTTTGTATTCGAGTGTCGGTGGTTTCGCGGTGTAAAGATATTGCTGGAAAAACCACGTCAAATCCTGTCCGCTCTGGCGATTCACCAGGTCGATAAAATCCTGCGAGACGACGCGATTTTGTAATGTGTAAGCGGGGTCGGTCGCAAAAGTTTTGAGCGTATTCAACAGCAGCGAATCGCCGAGGAGAAAACGCAGCGAGTGCAGCACCACCGCGGCTTTGGCATAAATGTCGCCGTTGTACGACTCGCTCGTCGTCGCGTCGCGCTTCGGCACAATCGGCTGGCGATTCGCAATGCGCCGGCGCAAATTTTCTTTCACATATTTGTGATACGCTTCGCTGCCGAATTTGTCGTAGAGAAACAGCGCTTCGGCATAACTGCAAATGCCTTCGTGAATCCAAAAATCCGCCCAATCGCGCACTGTCACTTTGTTGCCCCACCATTCGTGTCCCATCTCATGCAGCATCAGCCAATCGTAACCATATTCATTGTTTTGAAAATGATTGCCGTACGCATTGATCGTCTGATGCTCCATCCCGAGATAATATGTGTGCGCCAACCCGAACTTCTCTTTAATCCACGGGTATTCGCCGAAATATTTGGCGTAAAAATGTAAAAACTCTTCCGCCATTTCCACCAGCGCCGCGCCTTTGGCCGAGTCGGATTTCAATACATAAAGGAGAATATCCATTTTTCCCGTGGTGCCTTGATAAGGCCGTCGCACCACGGCGTAATCGCCGATATTGATTGACACGTTGTAATTGTTGATGGGATACCACGATTTCCAGCGAAATGTCTTCCACCCTTTTTGCGCCGGAACAATGGCTTGCAGCAAACCATTGGTGGCGCAATAAAGCGTATCCGGAATCGTGATGTTGATGCCAACGCTGTCCGGCTCATCGCTCGGATGATCTTTGCACGGCCACCAAATTTTTCCGCCTTCGCCCTGACACGAGACGCCGATCCACGGCTTGCCGTTGGCGTCTTTGCTCCAATTAAAACCGCCTTGCCACGGCGGTCGCGCGGCCACCGGCGGGTTGCCCGCGTAATGAACACGAAAATTTGCCCGCGTGCCCGCGGTTAACTGTTCCGTCAGCAGTGCTTTGATTTTGTGATTTTGATGCGTGAACGGCAGCGCTTTTCCCTCACGCTCGATTTTGCTGATGGTGTAAAAATTGACGAGATCAAGTTCGAGCGAGTCCATCGCCGGAACCGTGCTTTCAAGCAGGATATCCACGTAGCCGGAAAGGTGTTGCTTAGCCGGATCGACTTTGAGATTTAGCTCGTAATATTTGACGTCGTATTTTGCTTCGTTGGCCGTTAGCACGCCGCCGGAAGCAAACGTGCCGAATTGGCGGGCAGATAAAATGGTTGGCAGCGCCGCAATCAAAAGTGCGGCCACAAAGTTGCTGAAAAAACGTATTGATTTTTTTTGCATCGTGCTTGAGTTGTTATTGGGTTCGAAATGATCTTTAGCGATTTAAGCAAGCCATGAATATAGGATTCCTCTTCAACGTATCGTCAATCCGCCATAAAGATAGCCTCCATTCAGCGAAACGTTCACCTGCTGCACTTTGTCTTTCGCGCGCAGCAGAAAGATTTCCGCGCCGAGCATCAAGCCGACACGCTTATTGAGCATAACACGGCCATCAAGCAAAAAAGTCACCGGCAAAAATGCACTCACTTCGATCTCTTCCGCGGCGGCAGAATCCAAAAGCTTCTGTAAAAATGGCTGATACTTGATTCCGCAGGATGCTTCAAAGTTTTTGCGGGGGAACAGGCCAGCGATTGCATAAAAATTATAGTTGTGCTCAAACAGGAAATCAGCCACTTCATCGTCATCAGCATGTTTAATCGGAATCGTCAACAGCAACAAATTGGTCTCACCGCCGATGCCCCAATGAAACACTTCGGTGCCGGGAAGCTCTACGTACAAACCGACTTGACCGTCGGCGCCACCGCTAAGTTCGAATCCGATATTTTTTTTACGCTCCCAACCATAACGCAATTTGATATCCCACAGAAGCTCGTCGCCAAATTCAGTCGCATCGGTGACATCGTTGCCGGACTCGTCGGTCGCTTTCGCGCTGGCGTAGGTTCCTATGACAGCGCTATCCAGCGACAGGCCCGAATCAATTTTGGCGCGGCGCAGAGAGGGCGCGCATTGCTGCAGCCCGAGGCTCAAAACAGAAAACAGTATTGCAACCACAATTCGCTTGAACATACTTGCCTCCGGCTTGAAATAGGGCGGCGCAACTCAATAAAACGTTTGCAAAGCCGAAAGTCAAGTGAATTTTGCACGGGCCGTGCGGTCGTAGGGGCGGCGATAAGGCGCTTAACACATTCTTAACATTGCCTTAATTTTGTTGTAATGCCGGAACCTTATCTTAATTTCAGTTCATCATGTCGAATTGCAGTCTTTGGTCAGGAGATTGCAAAATTAATAAAATCACCCTTACTCCACAACTCAAAATTTTTTGTGCTCACCTCTTGCGCCGGGGGTGAAAATGTATTATCTTGTGAGCCGGAAAGGAACATTCTATTATCAGCACACATGAACAAAAATCCGAGCAAACCTCAAGAGATTTGTCTATGACTTCGTACTTCGAAGAGAGTCTGCAGCGCGGCATCGATTTGATCCGCCGTAAAGTGATTGAAATGGGCAATCTGGCGGAGAATGCTTTGCAGGGCAGCTTGCAGGCGCTGATCGAGCGCAATCGCCAATTGGCATATTCCGTTATTCTGCGGGATCAATATATCGACGAGCTGGAAAAAGAGTTGGATCGCTTGTGCCTCGAATTTCTGGTGCGCCAACAGCCAGTGGGCGCGCATCTGCGCTTCGTCTTTGCGACCATCAAAATTAATAATGAGATGGAACGCATTGGCGATTATGCCGAGAGCATCGCCCGGCATTTTCTTCGCATCAACGCGCTGGAGCCGCATCCCTCGTACGGCAAATTTGTCGAGATCGCCAATATCGCAATTCCGATGTTGCGCAATGCCCTCAATGCCTTTGTCGAGCAAAATGCCGATTTGGCGCGCGCGACCACGGCACTGGAGGACAAAGTTGACGGCATCCGCAACAGCATTCACGAGGAATTGGTGCATCTGCGCGAAGAAGGCAAACTGCCGCTGGGCATGCTCGCGCCGCTGATGATTATTGCCAGCCGGTTCGAGCGCGTCGCCGATCAAGCGTGCAACATTTGTGAAGAGGTGCTGTACATGTGCACCGGCGAATACATCAAGCATAAAGGCGGCGAAGTGATTCGCGTGCTGTTTGTCGATGATGGCAACGCCAGCACGTGCCAGATGGCCGAGGGTATTGCCAGTTCGCTGAATCAATCAAAATTTGTTTTCAGCAGCGCCGGTGTATCACCGCGGTCGATTGATGCGCGCACGGTGCGATTCCTGATGGACAGGGGCGTCGATATTTCGCGCCAAACCTCGAAATATCTCAATCAAATTCCGAATCTCGATCATTATCAGGTCATCGTTGCGCTCAGCAAAGAAGCGCGGGTGGCTTTTCCGCCGGCGCCGACAAAAACAGTGAGCATCGACTGGGAAATCGATGATCCGGCGAAGGTCGAAGGCTCCGGCGAAGAGGTGCGCGCGGCGTATGAAATGGCGTTTAAATTTTTAGAAACCCACATCCGGGATCTTGTTGGCGCGATTCTCGGCGATGAAACGAATTAAACCGAATTTAACCTTTTTGGCGAGGAGTGATGGATATGTCGAAAAAAACAAAACTTATGGCAACATTAAGCACGCTGCTTGCATTATCAGCGCTGCTTTTACAAACCGGCTGCGGCAAAAAAAGCGACAGCGGCGATAGCCAAACGCCGGCTGAAAAAGTGAGCATTCAGAATCAAGGCTCGGACACGATGGTCAATCTCGCGCAGGCGTGGGCCGAAGCGTATGCCGAAGTTGAGCCGGGCGTTTCTGTTGAAGTCTCCGGTGGCGGCTCGGGGACCGGTATCGCAGCCTTGATCAACGGCACGGTCGACGTCGCCAACAGCAGCCGCAAATTGGAAGAAGGCGAGCGCGCGAAGGCACAGCAAAATACCGGCAAAGCGCCGCAGGAGTACATGGTCGGCTATGATGCGCTGGCGGTGTTCGTGCACAAGGATAATCCGATGGAAGAAATCACTGTCGAGCAGCTTGCCGCGATTTACAGTGCTGACGGCAACGTCACAAAGTGGTCGGAGCTCGATGTAAAGAATCCCGGTTGCGCCAAAGACGAAATCATCCGTGTCAGCCGCCAGAATAATTCCGGCACCTACCATTACTTTCGTGAAGCGG
>CAYUVM010000232.1:0-7128 GCA_964447935.1 uncultured Cytophagia bacterium
GTTCAAAGAACAAAAAAACGAAAACGTCATAAACTAACTTAACATTGTCAAGATAATTTTATGAAATATAATATTGATTTTTTTCGCGGCCGCTACGATTTCATCCTGATGATATTGGCTGCCGTTGTGCTTTGTTCCTGTGCCGGCACGCCGAAGAGCAAAGTCATCAAAACCAAAGAGGGGAAATTCGAAATTCCCGTCGGCGTTGACACCAGCGTGGCAATGGCTTCGCAAAGAATGGCCAGGCAATTATTTGTCGAGCATCCGCAGCAGGTGCGCGCGAAGCGCGTCGCGGATTCGGCGGTGGTTCGCTTTGAACGCAGCGAACAGTTGTGGAAAATTCTCGAGGGCCAAACCGACAGTACTGGCGTGATTGACTCCGTTGCGGCGATTCAAAAATTCAACGAAGCCGGCCGCAGCTTGAAGCAGGCGGTGGAACTCGACAAACAGGCGGCGGCCTCGGGAGAGCCGGCGGATGTGCGGCGGCAGGCGTTGGTCGCGCTGGATAAAGCGCGTGCGATTTTTGAAATTTCTTTGCAATACAACCCTTTTGACAACAATACAAAACTCTGGCTGGCCAAAACCTACCAGTCGTTGGCCAAACGCTATTTGAACGACCAGAATTATATTAAAGCCATTGGCATTCTCGAACATTTGACGCGGCTGCAGAGAGATCAACATGCCTTGTATGCACGTCTCGGCGATTGTTACATGGCGTTGAAGAAATATCCGATTGCGTTGCAGAATTTTGTAAAAGCCGAAGAGGTGCTCAAAGCCACGACGGCTTTCAATGTGCCGGCTGGCCGTGAACTGAATGCGACTAACATTACCGCCGTCACGGATAGCGGGGCGATGTTTTTGTATTTATACTATCAGGGCGAATCTTATATCAAACTGTTGGACGCTGATTCGGCGCTCTATGTTTTGCATCGCGCCCAGGAGATTTCGCCAACGCCCGAAAGCCGCGCCGCCGCAGAAAATAATATTAAATGGATCAATTGGGACGACGGCAATATTCCGGCTTCCGAAAAACGCGATTCGTTGTTTGCGCGCATGGACGCCGGCAAATTTGCCGATGCGGCCAAAGGTTTTCGCAAGCTGTTGCCGGATTTACGCACGACGCGCACGCGGCGGGAAATCGGCTGGCGGCTCGCTACACTTGAGTTTAACTATTTGCAGCACGAGGAAGAGGCCCTGCACATCATGCAAACGGTGGTACAGGCGCGGGGCCGCGATTCTCTAACCGTGGTGGCTGATACGCTGTATCAAAAATATATCGACAGCTACGGTGCCATGTGCTTCAATCAAGGGCAAAAAATGCTTGCTGCCAAAAAGTTTACCACCGCGTTAACTTATTTTCAGCAATCGTCCCTGCTCGATTGGAACTATCGCGCGAAAAGTTATTTGGAATTGGGCAAGCTCGCGGTTAATGATCCGCCGCGCGCGGAAAACTTTGTGAAACAAGCACTCAAACTTTCCGGGCAACTCGATCGGCGGGATGAAGTGGCCGCGCTGGAGCTGGCGACGCAATCGCTCAAACGGCAGGGCAAATTCGACGAAGCCCGGCAATATTTTGAGCGCTATCGCAAACTGGCCCAAGGGCAGCGAGCCTCGAATTAAATTTGTTCATAGCAAAAGAGAAATGAAGTTTCAACTGCAAATAGAGATGTACGGTAAATCCAAAACCCGTTTTGGCCCCACGAATAAAAGGCAACCAACGAATTTAAGCCTATCCGTTGGAAAAGCTTTTCAGGCGCGATTAATTTTATCGGCACTTTTTATAATGCTATTTATTTTGCCGATTCCATCGGCAACGGCGCAGAACGGCACGACGGTTGATCAAAAAATGATTCGGGTCGCTTCTGTTGTCGATCAAAATTTGATTCAGTTTTTTCTATTCGAGTTTCTTATCACGGACACGGCCGTTACCAAAATGGAAATCATCGACGCCACCGGCAACGGCTTTGGCGTTGAAGATCTCGTCAAGTGTTATCCGTCGGAGCGCATTTATGTGCCGACGCCTTCGGATACGGCGCAGAAGGTGATGAACGGCTGGAAGTTTACCGCCAATTATCAGATTGTGACGCAGAATAGTCCACCCGAGGTTTTTGAGGGCACGAAAAGCGACGCCGCGCAGAACGGTATTCTCGCCGCGCTGCTGCGCGGTTTGAATCGCAATTACAAAGAATCACCGATAAAAATTTATTTCGAGCGCGACGCCAAAACCGCCACGTTTGAAATGTGGGGTTATTCGGCAAACCGCTTGAGTTATGCCGCCGCCCCGCCGGCGATGCCGGATACCGTCACCTCCTACGATGTCCTTTCCGTGACGTATCAAGACACGCTGGTCGTCGCCGACACCACGATTTATGATTTGCTCTATATTTCTCGCACCGTCAGCGACACGGTGTTCGTCGGTTTGGATGAATTCGAAATCAAAACCCCCGCAGATTTGCCACCGGTTGACGCCAAGCCGAAAGCGAAATCAAAGAACCGGCCGGAACTTTGGCGCAAGCCGTAAATTTCAGCCACCTAATTTAGAAATATTAGATTCGACAAACGAAAAACTCCCGTTGCAAATATCTCATTGCAACGGGAGTTCTTTTTTAATGGACAAAAATGAAGACTTCGTTTTACGGCACTTGAATCGCCGCATAAAATGTGTTCTGGCCGCGCCGGTTGATGAGCAGAACGGCGCTGTCACCGCTTTCGAGGCGTGAGATTAAGCGTTTAAATTCCGGCGCTGTGCTCACTTCTGTTCGGTTGACCTCCCTGATTAAATCGCCGCGCCGCAAGCCGGCTTCATCGGCGGGGCTGCCGGAAGTGACGCTGCTAATGATCACACCGTCATCGTTGCGATAACCCAACTGTTGCGCCATTTCCGGCGTGAGCGTTTGAATGGCAAGTCCGAGTTTTTCTCCGGAGGTTTCTTCGGGCGCGTCTTCGTCCGGCTCATTGCGATCACCGGGATCTTTCGGGCGCTCGCCTAAAACCACGGACACCGGCATTCCGCGGCCATCGCGCAGCAGGTTGACTTTAGCGGTTTCGCCGGGATCGGCCTGCGCCACGGTTTGACGCAATTGCGTGCTATTGAGAATTTTTTTGCCATTGAAGCTCGTGATAATATCGCCGCGCTGAATGCCGGCTTTGTCCGCCGGACCGCGCGGCGTGACGTCGCCGACGAGGGCGCCTTCGGTACTCTTTAATTTCCACGCTTTCGCCATGCTCTCGTCAATATCCTGCGGCACCAAGGCGAGATAACCGCGCGTCACTTTGCCCTGCGCAATCAATTCATCCATCACCTGTTTTGCCATATTGATCGGAATCGCAAAGCCGATGCCGACGCTGCCGCCGGAAGGCGTGCTAATGGCCGTGTTGATGCCGATCACATTGCCGTCAAGATCCGCTAATGCGCCGCCGCTATTGCCGGGATTGATCGACGCGTCGGTTTGAATAAAATCTTGATATGCCAAATTGAGGCCCGCGGTCGAACGGCCTTTGGCGCTGATAATACCGGCGGTCACCGTGTGCAGCAATTCAAAGGGATTGCCGACGGCAATCACCCATTGCCCAATGCGCGCCGCATCGGAATTGCCCAGCGTGGCGGCCGGCAAATTCGTCGCATCAATTTTAATCACAGCCAAATCGGTGGCCGGATCACTGCCAATAACTTTGGCCGTGTACTTTTTATTTTCGCCGAGCATGACCGTGACTTTATCCGCCTCGCGGATGACATGATTGTTCGTCAAAATATAGCCGTCTTTGCTCATGATTACGCCTGAACCCAAGCCGCGCACGCGCTGGTCGCCGTTATCGCCGTTGGGGCTGTCGAAAAAACGGCGAAAAAATTCGTCGCCGAAAAAATCGCGAAACTGATCATTGGGAATGCGCCTCGTTCCGCGGCTCTCAACGGTTTGTTCGCTAAAAATCGGCACCACCGCAGCATTGACTCTCGCCGCGGCTTCTTCAAAGGCGGCACTGAATTGTTGTAAAATCAACCGGCCCTGCGCAGCGTTGATTTTGGGGGACGGTGATTGCGTTTTCTCTTGCGCAAAGCTTGCCGGCGTCATTTCGGTGTGGGCCGCGACGATGAGGCCGCCGAGAAATCCGCCGATCAGCAGCGCTGCGATCAACAACCTGCGTTTATTGATTTGCATCATCTGTACTCCTTTTTATACTGAATGAAACGTAAAACACAAATTTAACTAAACCCATAGTTATTTAGATAGACGAAAGAAACGCAATAAAAGTTTGACGAAAAAATTGGGCAGAGCCTTCTTCGGCGCTGCCAGGCTGAGGATATTGGGTTTGGATCTCATTGGCGTGTAGAAAATTTCCCAAAACACGAAGCCGTTGCCAATCACGGCTTCGCGATTAGTTGAAGATCGAAGCGCCCCAAATGCTTTACATAAAGATTGCGCGAGAAGAAAATACTCAACCGCCGGAAATCAGGCGAAAATCGCCATCATTATTAATATCATAAAACACGAATTGCCGGCCAATTTCAGCATACGTCCACGTTTCGTAAATGGCATTACTGCGGGTGGAGCGCTGGCGTTGCACATTATCGGGATCGCCGTAAATAATAAAAACGCGGCCCCGGTCGGATTTCCAGCCGTCAATGCTGGCCCAGCGAAAACGCAAATTGGACTCCTGCACGCGAATAAAAAATTCCGCCAACAAAGGATTCTCATCAGGCTTATTGGTCAGCAGCGGCTGGCGCGCGGCCCAAAAGGCATTAAAGATTTTGGTGCGCTCCTCTGGATCGGCGTCTTTCAGCGCTTGCCAGGCTTTGTTATCCATCACGTAGCGCATCGGCTCGATGATGGAACTGATATTTTGCCCCTGCTGCGGACTGACGCCGACATTGGCGTAGATGGATAATGTGCCTTCGGCCTTGACGCCGTTTTGTTCTGCAAAAACTTTGAGATGCGTGACGCCCATCGCCAGTTTATCCGCTGGAATTGGCAGCGAAGTGTATACGATCATTTCGGGGGCGACGAAATCGACTTGCCGTTTAAACAGCGATTTGTTTTCGCCATCGAGCAGCTCGTAATGCAATTGCACGGGCTTCCCGGCTTGCAAGCCGCCCAGTGCGAAGAGCGTGTAAAAATCTTCCTTGAAACGATTTTGGCGAAATGAAATCAGTTTCTCCGGTTGGAAGCGCGCCAATGAATCGGTGGTGAGCAGCAGATCGCTGATGTGCAGTTTCGTGAGAAAATCCTGAACCTGGCCGCTTTCTGTGAGGGTGCCGCTGTTTCTGGCGAACCGATCCGTGAGCGCTACGCTCGCGACGTATTCGCCGCTGGGAACGATTATTTCTTCCACCACCCGCAGGCTTTTTTCGCGGTCAATCGTTTCATTAAAATTGGTTAAATCTATTTTGCGGCGGCGATCGATCAGCCGCACGCTTTCCGGCCGGCCTTTTTCCTGCAGGGAAAAGGTCAACTCTACTTCTGCAGCGTAACCATCGCCGGTCCGGATGAATTGTAAATCGGGGTAGCGCATTTCCGCAATGAAAACAACCTTGCCTTTATCCTTTGCGGCAGCGGGCAAATTGACGATGCGGGCGCTCATCACTAGGCCGGCGCCAAAACGATTGGAGCGGTTTGGGTTGCGCCCCCCCGAACCACAGCCAATAACGAAGCCAAGCAACAAAACCACGCTTATTCGCAAAAATTTATACATTATAACTTCTCCTGAATCTGGCAGCAAAGAATTTTTAAAATTGACCATGAAAAGAAAGCGGCAATGGGAAAAATTTTTGGAATACCGATTAAATAATTTTTCCATGTAATTATCAGGCCCGAACGCTTTAATCCAGCAGCCGCGTTTTTAAAAACTGGATTCTCGTTAAAAGCGTGCGGGAATGGCAGACTCTTGAATTGCAGAAGTTGCTTGTCAAAAATCCGTCCCGAACGAAAACAGATAGCGCGGCTTGCTGCTGCCGGCCAGATTGGTGCGCCAAACGGCATCCATGCGGAGCAGAAAAATGCCAAGATTGGCGCGAAAGCCCCAGCCGTAGCCGGCGACGAGATCACGCAGCACGGTTTCGCCGTTGGCATTCTTTTCGGTGGCGCGAAAACGTTGGTCGGAATTCCATGCCGAGCCGACATCGAGAAAGCCCGCGCCGCGAATACCGGCGATGCCGAGCGGCAGCGGAAAACGCGCAATGAAATAATCCACCAGTGGCACGCGTAATTCCACATTCAACAGCGCGTAACGCGTGCCGATCATTTCATAATAATCGGCGCCGCGCAACGGGGTCACAAATTGGCTGAAATAGAAATCCGTGATGTTAAATGCGTCGAGATCTTGCCCGAATTTATAATTGAGCCAGTTGTCCACGCCGCCGAGGAAAAATCGCATCGGATTAGCGCCGCCGCTGACGCCGCCGCTGACGCGCCATGCAACGCCGAAGTCGCGCGAAATTCCGAAGTAATTGCGAAAATCCACAAAACCGGTTTGGAACGACACCACGCGCGAGCCGAAGTCCGGTGCGAAAATGACGCCGGCGCGATAGCGCGTGCCGGTGAACGGGCCGAAGAAGCGAAAATGCGTGTTATCGGAAACGTATGCCACGGTCAGCGGAAACGCGTTGGTCACACGCGTCGGCAATTGCTCAAAAAAGAAACCGAGATTTTGCTCGCGCAGATGGGTGAAATTCAAACCCACTTCCACGCGTTTGAAGCGCGACAGCGGATAGGCCATGCCGATTTCCGCGCCGAGATTGCGCACGCGCGTGACGTCAAGATTAGTCTGGAAAAAGTTAGCCACATGAAAAAATTGTACGCCAATCGCCGCACGGCGCGCCAGGTTGAGCCAGCTCAAATAAAAATCACTGTTGGAAAGATCACGAATGAGGTTGATGCCGATGCCGACCTGTTGATTGCCGGCCAGGTCACTGATGTAAAACTGCGTGTAACCCTGCAGGCCGAAAAACGGATCGTAACCGCCGGCGCCGCCGGCATAATCGATGCTGAACTTCCGGCGGTATTTTTGAATTTTGAACGAGCCATCCGGATCCAAACGTTTGTCCGGCGCAATGACCACGGCGGCGCCGTTGGCCGCGGTGCCGATTTTACCGGAACTAAAATCGTGGTCGAACACAAATTTGTTGTACGGCCG
>CAYUVM010000233.1:0-7127 GCA_964447935.1 uncultured Cytophagia bacterium
GAACTATACAATTAAACCACGAAAGTGAAAACTTTATTTTTTTACAGCCCCTTAGAGAAAATTGTACCGTTAGAAAAAGGGGAAACTTAGGAAATCGTTTTTTCTACGCAATCACAACTTTCTCAATCCCTTCCGGCGCTGGTGGATATTTGAGGTCTAAACTTTCCAGCGCGGCGACGATACGTTCTGAAATCACCAAATTCCGATACCATTTTTTATTCGCCGGAATAATGTGCCACGGCCCCCACGGCGTATTGCATTTATTAATCGCGTCTTCATAGGCGTTCATATAATCGTCCCAAAGCGCGCGTTCTTTTAAATCACCCGCATTGAATTTCCAATTCTTCGTTTTATCAGCAATGCGTTTTTCCATCCGTTCCTTCTGTTCTTCTTTAGAAATATGGAGAAAGAATTTTAAAATAGTGACGCTGTGATCGGCCAGCAGTTTTTCAAAATTGTTGATCTGCTCGTAGCGTTCGCGCCAGGTTTTTTCCGGCACGAGGTTGTGCACCCGCACGATCAGCACATCTTCATAATGCGAACGATTAAAAATGCCGAGGTAGCCTCGCGGCGGCACGTGTTGGTGCACGCGCCACAGAAAGTCATGCGCCAGTTCCAATGGCGTCGGCGCTTTAAAACTGGTCACGACACAACCCTGCGGGTTCACGCCGGACATCACCTGTTTGATCGTCCCGTCTTTTCCTGCCGCGTCCATCGCCTGCAAAATAATCAGCAGCGCATGTTTGCCCTCGGCGTACAAAACTTCCTGCAACTCTGCTAAACGCGCGATGTTCTTTTCCGTTTCGGCTTTGGCGTCTTCTTTGTCTTTGTATTTACCGGTGTCATCCGGATCAAAATCTTTCAGCCGGATTTTTTCACCGCTCGGAATTTGAATCGGTTGTTTCATTGCGATCTCCATAGTTGAAATCAATACGTCGAAGTTTCACTGGCACTCGGCAAGCCGTTTTGATGACATTTTAACAAGAATTCAACAATTGTCAAGTTTAAAAAAGCCTTCGGCGCTTTTCTCCTTGTTTTTTCCGCGAAATCATTTTAAACTGACAAGACTCGGTTTTGAGGACGAAACTGCTACCTAACTATGGCCGCTGGATTTTGTAAAAATCATTCTGAAGTTCCGGCGCAACGGCGCTGTTTCACCTGCGCGCAATTCGTTTGCCCCGAATGCCGCTTCCGCCGCCGGCATCATTATTTTTGCAGCGAGCGTTGTTACCGGCGCTTTTCGCTGCGCGTGAGCCTCGATTCATTCTTTCGGCCGCTGGCGGAAACGCTGCAACCGCTTTGGCGCTGGCTCTTGCCCTGGCTTGCCGTCAAAGCCGGGTTGCGCAAGCCCGGCGGCTTCACCCGCGCCGTAAAATATTATGATTTGCTCATCAGCCTGCTGGCGATTCTCCTGCTGGCCTCGCCGCTGATTGGGATGGCGTTGCTTTGGCGCGAAAATCGCCAACTGCAACACCGGCTTGCCCGCCTGGAGCAGGCCTGGAAAAATTCGGCCGGCGCCGCCAATCATGCAAATGGCAATGCCGTTGCGCACGCGAATGGCCATTCTGTTTCTTTAAAAATCACTCGCCCGGCTACAGCCATCGTGAGTGAGCAGAAAATTGCCATCACCGGAGAAGCGCCGGAGGGCTATATTATTAGCCTGCGACAGAATGATCGCGTTTGTGCGGTGGCGTTGTCGAGCGCCGGTCAGTTCGTTTTACCGGAAATTAGACTCAAGCCTGGAATAAATCAATTTATTCTACAGGCTTTTGGCAGCGAGGGCAAAAGCATTGCTCAACAAAATCTGGCGTTCACCTGCAGCCCGTCACCGGCAGCTTCTTTGCTGAAAGATTTTAGCCGCGGCAATATCACTCGCCAACAAATTGCGTTAACTTTCGATGGCGGTGCTTCGGACAACGCGACGCCGCAAATTCTCGATATTTTAAAAGAGCATCATTTAACCGTCACACTTTTTTTAACCGGCAGCTTCATCCAAAAATTTCCGGAAATGGTCCGCCGCATGGTGCAGGAAGGGCATGAAATCGGGAACCACACGTGGAATCATCCGCATCTCACGACTTATGCCGCAGATAAACGCCATGTCGCGTTGCCGAATGTGACCCGCGCATTTTTACAAGATCAACTTCTGCGCACCGCAAAGTTGTTTGAAGAGATCACCGGTGTGAAAATGGCTCCGTACTGGCGCGCGCCTTACGGCGAACATAATGCAGAGATCAGGCAATGGGCTGCCGAGTTGGGTTATCGCCACGTCGGCTGGACAAAGGGGCGGAATTGGCAGGAAAGCCTGGACACGATGGATTGGGTGGCCGACACCACTTCGAAAGCGTATCACACCTCTGAAGAAATCCTGGCACACCTCATGAAGCTGGCGGATGAAGAAGCCCCCGGCCTCAACGGCGGCATTATCCTCACGCATCTCGGCAGCCTGCGGCAGGATGGCGATCATTTTTATACCGTACTGCCGCGATTGATCAACATGCTGCGCGAGAAGAATTACCACCTCGTCAAAATTTCAGAACTATCCGAATAAGGAAATTCGCTTAAATAATGTGCCTCATGCCCGAATGCATCAATCGGGCATCCACAAGCTTTTAAAGGTTGGATTCCCGCCAAAAGCGCGCGGGAATGACAGCAAAATGGGAAAATTATTTAATCGGCGCTACGAACAGAAATCCGCGTTTTAAAAACTTTCCTTAAATATTTTCCGCGAATAAAACCTTCACGTCTATATTTTCAGTAGATAGCAATAATCGGGTTTCACCACTTGACGATACTTCTGCTTGCGATAAAGGATTTTATGATGAAGATGAAACAACTTTTATTTTTTTGTAACCTGGCCGCCGGTTTGTTGTTGCTGCCGCCGTTGGCGCTGGCAGCAACAGGTGAAAAAAAAGATTCGACCACAACGGCAACGCCGGAAAAACGTTTGGTGCTTTCACCACAGGCACATTTGCAGCTTAGCACCGAACCGATCTGGGGTGACAGCGTCGAGGCAATCGTCACAGTGGCCGTGCCCGATTCGTGCAAAAACCAACGTTATCTTTGCCGGATTGAGACGACTATTTCTCTGCGCCTGCTCACGATTCCGCGTTATAAATGGGCCGTGAGCAGTGATTCGCTCAAAGTCCTTTCCGCCCTCCCTTTGCAGATTCGTATTGCCCGGCAAAATTTTGCCACGTCTGCGCCCAGCATAAAACTTCATTTTAAAAATTTGGATCATGCGGGAAATTTATCCGGAACTGCCGCGCTGACGATTTTGCCCGAGGCGCAAATGCATCAAGTCCTTCTTCCTGCGCGGGATTCACTTTTGGCGGCAACTCCTGCCGTCGATAGCATGAAAATCGCAGCGACCGCACCAGTCACTACGGCTGCCGAGGCCATGGCCACTGCGAACGAACCCAATGCATTTGGAATTTTTTATGTGGTGCTGGCCATTGCACTGATTTTTATGTTTGGCGGCATGAGCTGGTTGATGAAGTGGTCACAACGCCGGCGCTTTCAAAGCATTGCCGCAAAAACCACGGCGCTGGCTTTTCCGCATTTACAAAACCTGGAACCGGCTCCCGCGCCTGAACCACATAACTCCACTCCGGCCGTTGCCGAAGAAGCCACCAAAGAAAATGCGGCAGCAACTTCTGCAGTTCCGGAGGCCGCCACGTCCTCAAATTTGCCGGCAGTTATCGCCGCCGATCAGCAATTTGATTTAGCGCTGGTTTTGGCGCAGTTGCAAGAGTTAAAACTCAATCTGCAAAAAATTATTGCCAATCAACAAGAGGTCAATCATCGCCTCGCGCAAATTACTGCAGCGGCGGCTCTGGAAGCGCCCAGGGCTTCGGCGCAATTGGCCCTGTTTGATATTTTAAACGAGGATTCGACCGTTAGAAATGGCGAGAATCATGCCAATGGCAATAACTCATCGGCGCGGCATTTTTCGACGGCCGAGGATTACCGCTCGGCCAACTTACCCGGCGAGATTACGCCGGCATTGACGCACGGAGCGCAAGATTCCTCCAGACTCGCCGCGCCTTCGAGTTTAAGAATATTCTTTGCTAATGCAGAAAATAAAGCCGAGACTTCCGAGGAAATTCTGCTGCATTAAAGCAAGTTTTGGTTTTACGAAATAGAAATCCCACGAAACGAAAAAATTGAAAACCGTTTCCGTGGGATTTCTATTTGGGGGGCGAAAATTTTTCGATAGTTGCAAAACTTTTGCGTTTTATCTTATTCCGTAACCTGCAGCGTTTTAAAATCGAGCATTCGCCGTTTTGTTTTATAGCTCATCGTCAATTTTTCACTGCCGACCTCCGCATTCAGAAAAGGCCCCGCAAAGAGTTTATATTTGGTTAAATCAACCGGTTTGCCGTTGAGCTGGCGAGTATCGGGAAAAGCAAAACTCATTTTAGCGCCGGCTAAATTCGTGTAATTCACCGCAACCTTTTGCGGTTGCAAGCGGGCGACAGGCCGCTGCGCGCGCAACTTTTCTTGAAAGGCCGCGAACGAGCCGCTTTCCGTTTGCGAGCGCACTTCGATCACATAGCCGTTCTGCAGTTGGTGGCTGCGCAAGCGCCAGTTATCTTTTTCCTCGCGCCATTCGCTCGGTTGCAACGGATACCAGCCAATAAATGTTTCGCCCGCTTGGCACATAACCCAACCGGAGGCATCGACCACGCGTTGCCCCAGCGTTTTGGGAAAGAAGCCGTCGATATGTTCCGACGTCGTACCCGCCGGAATATCGTACAACACAATTAAGGTATTTTCATGTTGAAAAGTACGTTCGTAAGGCGAGCTGCTCGTCCATTTGTCTTCTTTATTGTAAGTTCCTTTTGATCCCACCACGTCCATAACCAGCGTTTTGATTTCCTCCGGAAAGAACATCCCCAACTCGATGCCCGACCAGTACGGATGCAAACCGAAAATCGTTGTGAACGGTTTGCCGCTCGTGAAGCGCACGCTCCAGGTGTGTTGCTGAATCGGCTGCAGAATGCCGCCCTGCAAAGACGAAAGGCCGTAATCTTTCGTCATGTATGTGTACTTGTAAACCGGCGGATTTTTTTCCGTGCCGTAGCGGATTACGTTGCGCACGCGCTTGCGTTCTTTGTGTATGTATGTCGCTGTTCTGTCGTTCGCAATTTGATAAATTATTTCCGGCAATTGATAACCGGAAAGCGCCGGCAGCACCAGCCAACTGCTTTGCGTCGGTTCACCGCTATTAAAATACAAATAGGCAAATGCCGAACCCTGTGAAAGCAAGGGCTTGTAAACGGCAGGCTCATAAATGCGGCTGAAACCACCGATGTATTGGCCCTGCAAATGTTCGGCGGCAAAATCCGCAAATAGATAATCCATCATCATCTCGCCGCGTTTTTTCATCTCCGTATCTTGCGCAAATTGCGCCAGCAAACTCATCGACACCAGATATTCCGGAAAATAATCCGGCGAGTCAAATTCGCCCTGTCCGATCGTCGTGGTGATTTTTATCCAATGAATGAGATATGCCTTCGCTTCGTCGCGGTTCTCTTCCGAACTCTTTCCGTTATACCATTCCGACCCCGGCAAATTCGGCCATTGCTCCGCCGCCAGAAACAGCGAGGCGTAATACATGCACCAGTGATTCTCGGTATCGCCGCGATAGGGAGAATACGTTTTCCAGGCATTCCGCATCGCCGCTTTCGCAGGCGGCGACATCTTATCTTTGCCGTGCAGATACGCACCGATCACCGGAAACATCCAGAACATGTCGCCGCTCGGCTTTTTCAACAACGTGATAATGGCGCTATCGGCAAAAGCCAGGTCGCGATTGCGCGCGTATTTGGCCGCGGCGGCATAATAATGCATCTGTTTAGTGGTATCATAAAACGACAACACATAGTTCGTGCGTTGCGCAAAGCCTTTGAGATATTCTTCGCGGCTCGCAGTTTGGCCCAATAGCGTTTGAGTACATGCGCTCAATAAAAAAATATAGAAAATGATGATTTTGCTCATACAGGATCCTTGTAAAATAAAATCGAAACTACCTGACACGGCTTAATCGCAACCCAATTTAATAATAACACATAAGATTATAATAATTTTTGAAACTAATGTTTCGCCCGCTGCATTAAAATGGTTGCATCGAAATCGTCCACACTTGTGCCCCGCTCAATCCGGCTTTGCGCCACGTCACGCCACCATTGTCCGAGCGAAAAATGCCGCCCCATATCGTTCCCGCATAGACGCGATTGCTGTTGGCCGGATCGACTGCGAGCGAATGAATGCTCAAATTCGTCAGGCCCTCGCGATAACTCACCCAGCTTTTGCCGCCGTTCGCCGATTTGTAAACTCCAGAGACATGTCCGCCGGCGTAAATGGTTTCTGGCTGGTTGGGATCAAACACAATCGTATAAAAATTATTGTGCTCGACGCCGACCTCACTTTTCGCCCAGATTTTGCCGCGGTCGCGCGAAATATAAATGCCGTTATTCTCGGTGCCGGCGGCGAGCACTTGCGGATCGCGCGGATGTTGTGCGATCACGCGAATGTTAGCCACTTTCAAACCCAGCCGCTGCCAGTTTTGGGCGCCATCCGAACTGCTAAACACGCCGCCTTCGGTGGCGCAATAAACTACATTGGACTGCGCATGATCAACGATCACACTGTTGGAAAAAGGATCGACCAGCCCGCGATTCACTTGTTGCCAAGTTGCGCCGCCGTCGTGCGTTTTGTAAATTCCGTAAGCGGTGGCAAGATAAACTGTTTTTTCATCTTTCGGGTCGATGCAAACCGCCAGCACTTCCGTAATTTCCCAGCCCGTCGTGATCTTCCAACTTTTTCCGCCATCCAACGTGCGCAGCGCGCCATTGCCGGAAGCGATATAAACCAACTGGCCTCGCGCCGGCGTGTGTACGGCCAGTCCAAACGCGCGAATATTTTTGGTGCCGAGATAATGCCAGGTGGTATCATCACTAGGCCGCTGATAATAAATGCCGGTCTGCGAATTGGCCGCGCCAACCACAAAAAGCCGGTTCGACAGTACGCTGACATAAATTGTGGACTCCTGTGCCTGCAACTGCGAAAATAATATTACTGAAAAAATAAAAATTGAAAAAAACTTTTTCATAAAAATACAA
>CAYUVM010000234.1:0-7114 GCA_964447935.1 uncultured Cytophagia bacterium
ATGGCATTTTCCAATTCACGCACGTTGCCCGGCCAATGATAGCTTTGGCAAAACTCCAGCGCTTCGGCGGCAATACCCAGTACCGCCTTGTTGTTCATTTTGCTGTAGCGTTTAATAAAATGATCAATCAATAATGGAATGTCTTCATGGCGCTCGCGCAAAGGCGGGAGCAACACCGGAATCACATTGAGGCGATAATAAAGATCCTCCCGAAAGAGGCCGTTCGCGAGCGCCAGTTCGAGATCGCGATTGGTGGCGGTGATGACGCGCACATCAACTTTGATGGCGTCGTTGCTGCCGAGCCGGTTGATTTCCTTTTCCTGCAACACGCGCAGCAACTTGGTTTGCACGCTCGCCGAGACGTCGCCGATTTCGTCAAGGAAAATGGTGCCGCCGTGCGCAATTTCAAAGCGGCCCTTTTTGCGGCTGTCGGCGCCGGTAAACGCGCCCTTTTCGTAGCCGAACAATTCACTTTCCAGCAGGGTTTCGGGAAAAGCCGCGCAACTGATTTCCACCATCGGGCCGTTGGCGCGCGGGCTGTTATAGTGAATGGCGCGGGCCGCCAATTCCTTGCCGGTGCCGCTCTCCCCGCGAATCAGCACGGTGGCCTGGCTTTTCGCCACTTTTATAATGGTTTTAAAAACTTGTTGCATCGACGGGCTTTTGCCGATGATGCTTTCGAAGCGATAACTCCCGTGTAACCGGTCTTTCAGTTCTTCGTTTTCGCGCCGGAGATTCTGATCTTCCACGGCTTTTTTGAGAATGACGAAAAGCTCGTCGAGATTGAGCGGCTTGGTTAGATATTCATACACCCCGCGTTTCATCGCGTCGACCGCGTCTTTCACGGAACTGTACGCCGTCATCACGATCGTTTTCATTTCCGGCGCCATGACGAGGGTTTGATTGTAAAGCGCCATGCCGTCAACCTCCGGCATTTTAAGATCGGTGAGCAAAATATCAAAACGCTCGCGCTCCAAAAGGCGCAACGCCTTCTGGCCGCTATCGACGCCGCGGACGTCGTAGCTTTCGGCTTCTAAGATTTCCATCAAACCGGAAAGCGTGTTGCGATCATCCTCAACAATCAGGATGCGGGGCATAAGTTTTCCTCACTGCAGGACCTGGTAAAATTGCGGTGTGCCGAGGGGTGGAACACCAGAGTATTGAACATTGGATTAATGAAACATAGGCTGTTGCAACCATCCATTCATCCCAGCGTTCAGCGCTCGTTGGGATACGTTTTCTGCAGCGCGGCCACACCGGTGCCCAATTCAAATTTCCAGCCGAGATCGCGCAATGCCAGTTCAAGCGCGGCGATGAGAGCAACCATATCGAGATGGTCGTAATAGCCCATGTGCGTCATGCGGAAAATTTTTCCCTTTAATGGGCCTTGGCCGCCGGCGACGGTAACGCCATACTTGGCCCGCAGCGTTTCGACCAATTCCCGCCCGTTGATGCCGTTTGGTACTTTAACGGATGTGAGCGCATTGGATGGCGCTTGCGCAAACAAGTCCAAACCCAGGGCCTGCACGGCTGCCCGCACGGAGTGGGCCAGACGTGCGTAGTGCTCCCAATAATTTTCGAGGCCGGTTTCACGTATCATCCGCAGAGATTCTTGCAAACCCATGAGCAGAGTAATTGCTGGCGTCCACGCGGTCATGCCGTCTTGGGCAGCCTCGCGGGCTTTGCCAAAATCCAGATAAAAATGCGGCAACGTTTTTTTCTGCAGCCCGGCGTCGTTTTGTTGCGTTTCGTATCGTTTTAAAGCGCGCTCCGCAAGGGCGACATAAGCCATGCCCGGCGGCACCATCACGCCTTTTTGCGAGCCGGTGACGCAAACATCAATCTGCCATTGATCCTTATAAAACGGCAGCACGCCCACGGAGGTGATACCGTCCACGACGACCAGCGCGTTGGTGTGTGCGCGGGTTAACGCGGCGATGGCCTTTACCTCACTGACAACACCGGTTGAGGTTTCGTTGTGCGTGCAAAACACCGCGGCAACGTCGGCATGTTTTTGCAGCAAGCTTTCGAGCGTCGCTAAATTCGGCGCTTCGCCCCACGGCACTTCGAGCACGACAGTTTCGATACCGAAGGCGGCGCACAACTCCTGCCAACGCTCACCAAATTTTCCGGCAACAATCACCAGCGCTTTTTGCCCGGCCAGCAACAAATTCGCGACGCACGCTTCCATGCCGCCGGTGCCGGACGCGGTGAAGAGCAAAACTTCACCCTGCGTTTGAAACACATATTGCAAATTCGCCGTGACTTCGGCAAATAACTTTTTAAATTCCGGGCCGCGATGATAGGGAAACGGCTGCGACATCGCCACGGTCACGCGTTCGGGAATCTGCGTCGGGCCGGGGGTGAAAATTCGTTGGCGCATGTGGTTCTTGCATTTTTAAAAATTTATCTTTGCAAGGCGCGTTCTTCCAACCAGCGTTTAAAGGAGTGCTGGCTTTCATTGGAAGGCCGCCCGATTTGCAAAACTGTAATAGTATAATAAAAAGATAGTCGAAACCCCTTAAAGAAGCAAGCGCGAATTGGAAGGGCGATCTACAGAAGGGCGATCTCACAGGCCTGTGGGGAAATCGAGAAACTGATATGGCAATCCGAACTTTGCTTCGAGATGTTGGGCGAGCGCGATGACGCCGAACGTTTCCGTAGCGTAGTGGCCGCCGTAAACAACGTTTAAATGATTCTCTTTGCAAAAATGATAGCGCGAGTGGCTCGGCTCGCCGGTGAGATAGGCATCGACGCCGGCCGCAAGTGCGTGCGGCAGGAGAAAGGCGCCACCGCCACTCACAATCGCGAGGCGTTGAATCGTCTCGGCGCCGAAGAAATCGGCGCGAATATCGTTGCCGAGCGTTGCTTGCAGGCGCCGTAAAAATTCGGCTTGTGCAATGGCCGTTTGCGCTTCAACAATATAACCGATGTCGCGGCCGTGGCTGTTGCCAAATCCGGCGACCGGCGCAAATCCCAAAAGCTGCGCTAGCACAACGTTGTTACCGACTTCGGGATGCGCATCGAGCGGCAGATGCGCGCAATAAAGATTGAACCCGGACGCGATGATTTTTTTGACGCGCTGATAATGCGGGCCGACGATTTTCTCCGGCTTATCCCAAAACAGGCCGTGGTGAACCAGCAGGAAGTCGGCGCCGGCCTGTGCCGCCGCGTCGATGGTTTCCTGACATGCATCCACCGCGGCCGCCACGCGCCGAATCTCTTCACGCCCCTGCACTTGCAACCCGTTCTGGGAATTGTCCACAAAAGCAGTAATTTGCAGGTAAGCATCGAGGTAGGTGGTGAGTTCTTTGAGGTGCATGTTCGTTCGTCGTGGCGCCTTCAGGCGCTCACACTCAGAAAAAAACAATTCGCTGGATTTTAATCTTTGTTTTATTATTGTCAACAGTTGACGCCTGAAGGCGTCACTACAAGCTCCGAGCTTCAGCGCGGCGCCAGTGGCAGCGAAGGCCGGTCAAAGCTCTTTAGTGAATCAGGGAGCGGGATTCCCGGCGGCTGGGTTGCGGCATTGCCAATGAACGGATAAGTGGCATACAAATAAACATCGCGCTTGCTGCCGCAACCGGCGGTCCGGCGAAATTCATAAGCCACTTGTTGTTGGCTATAAACCCAGGTTTCGGTCCAGAACGGATCGACCGTGGTGCGGCGAATCGAGTCCGGCTCACCATACTGGCCGCGAATATCGTTGCGATCATCACGCGTACCGCAGGAAAGCACAAAAATTCCCAACACCGCGAAGGCGAGCAGAGTCGAAAGGTAGCGCATTTTTTCTCCGTTATTGATGATTAAAATTTTAACCAGCCGGCAAAAGCAATTTAGATCGGCAGAAAACGAAAAGCAAGCACGATTTGCACGGCGACGCAATCCCCGCGCTGCCGTAGTGCCAGTGTTTCATTCACGGCAAGCCATCCGGCGCATCGTCCGGGTGTTCAGGCTCCGAAAGATCTTGGGTGCGATCCGAACGCGGCGCATAGCCGGCGCAGCGCAATACCGGCAGGCGCGGATATTTGGGAAAGCGCGGCTCCTTTGCCGCCAACCGGCAAAGATGAAATGAACTGCCGCGCGCATTTTTTATCTCGCGATGATAGCCGCAATTTTTGCACAGGCCGAGAGCGTCGTTGCCGAATGCCATACAACAATTTCAATTTTGAGTAACAGAACCGCAAGAACTATTTTATGTTAGCGCGAAATTGAACATAAATCCAGCCTGCCGGTCTTTTTTTTAGAGCAAACTCAAAAAAATAGCAATAAAATGAAACTTCTGTAACTGGCATGTGGTTTGTCTTTAAAGGGCAGATTTACGCGAATATTCTGTTGCGCTTTAAAGAAAAAATGCCGAATTTATTTTAGCGCTGTTGGCCGCGCCCGCCGCCGGCTTGCTCTTAACGCCGCGAGGGATTTGCTGTTCACACCGCCCGTGCGGGGCGGAGATGACGTACAAATACAAGGATTGTTCTCGCCATTCTCATTGGAGATTTTATTATGAAAAAATTGATCCACGCCGATTGGATTCGAGGGCTGCTGTTCATGCTGATTTGCGCTGCCGCGACGCCGAGTGTCAGCCAAAATTTCGGCAAGAACCACGTGCAATATAAAGAATTCAAAACCAAATATCTCCAATCCGAGCACTTCGATATTTATTTTGACGAAGGCGGTTTGGACATTGCCGAGTTTACCGCGGAAGTCGCCGAGCAAAGTTATAAAGAGCTTAAGGATGATTTTCGTTATGAACTGGGCAGCCGGATTACGATTATTTTATATAACAGCCATAACGATTTCGAGCAGACCAACGTGCAGGTGGCGCCGGCGGAAGAGTCGGTTGGCGGCTTCACGGAGTTTTTCAAAAACCGCGTCGTTATTCCTTATGAAGGAAACTGGGAAAAGTTCCGTCACGTCATTCACCACGAATTGACGCATGCCGTGATGTTGCAAATGGTTTACGGCTCCGGCGTGCAGTCGATCATCACCGGATTGGCGCGTTTGCAGTTGCCGTTGTGGTTTGTCGAAGGATTGGCGGAATATGAAAGCCGCGGCTGGGACACCGAAAGCGACATGTTCATGCGCGACGCGGCGCTCAACGGTTACATCCCGGAGATTCCATATATGGGCGGTTTTCTGGCGTACAAAGGCGGGCAATCGGTGCTGTATTATATTTCGCAAAAATACGGCGGTGAAAAAATCGGCGAGATGTTGGGCAAAATTAAAATCAACAAAAGCCTCGACCGCGGCATTCACAGCGCCATTGGCATGAATCTCGAAGATTTGAACAAGCGCTGGCAGAAGCATTTGAAAAAAGAGTATTGGCCCGACATTGCAGGACGGCAGGAGCCGGACGAGATGGCGCGCAAGCTGACCGATCACGTCAAATACAGCAACTTTATCAACAACAGCCCGGCGCTCTCGCCGAACGGCGACAAGATCGCGTTTCTGTCCGATAAATCCGATTACTTCGATATTTATTTGATGAGCGCGATCGACGGCAAAATTCTCACGAAGCTGGTGAGCGGACAAAAGACCGGCGATTTGGAAGAGTTGCACTGGCTGCGGCCCGGTATCAGTTGGTCGCCGGACAGTAAGCGTATCGTGTTTGCCGCGAAAGCCGGCGCCGAAGATGCATTGCACATCGTCGATGTGAAAAAGCGCAAAATCGTGCGCACCATGAAATTCGGATTGGACGGCGTGTTCTCACCGGCATGGTCGCCCATGGGTGACGAAATCGCGTTTGTCGGCACCAAGCACAGCGTTTGTGATTTGTATGCCGTGAATTTGAAGACCGCCGAATTGCGTCGAATTACCGATGATGTTTTCAGCGATCTGGAGCCATCGTATTCGCCCGACGGCAGCAGGCTGGCGTTCATCAGCGATCGCGGCGCGCATGTGAACACCGACAGCTTGCCCGCAGATTTCAAAATCTGGCGCACGGATTTTCGCAATCTCGACGTCTACCTCGTCGAGGCGAAGGGCACACCCGCAGGCGGCCGCATTGAGCAGATTACGGACACACCCTTCTTCGAAAAGACGCCGGTGTTTTCGCCGAAGGGCGATAAACTCGCCTTCACCAGTGATCGCTCCGGCATCTATAATATCTATCTGCACGATCTCGCCAGCCACGAAGAGCACCCGATCACCAATGTGCTCACCGGCATTTTTCATCTCTCCTGGGCGGGCGACGGCTCGCGCATGACGTTTGTTTCGTTTTACAACGCGGGCTATGACATTTTTCTTTTGAAAAATCCGCTTGATTTCAAGCCCGATCAAATCACTTTGACCAAGACCGCTTTCTTGGCGCGTTTGGAAGAGCGTCGCGGGGCGAATAAAAGCCGCGCTCCGATCACAGCCGCAGCAGCGCACGAAGACCGGGGCGTCGACAAATACCGCCACTACGTTTTCGGCAGCGAGTTTGCGAAAGGCGAAGTAACACCGCGCAGCGAACGCATCGCGTTTCTTGATACCAATACCTACAAGTTGCCGAACGGCGAGTACAAAGTGAAAAAGTACAAAACCAAATTCTCGCCCGATATCGTGTACGGCAACGCGGGCTACAGCCAGTTCTTCGGCGTGCAAGGCCAAACCCTCATCTCGCTTTCGGACGTGCTCGGCAATCATCGCATCAATTTGTACACGGATTTGTTTTACGACATCCGCAATTCGAATTATCTCGTGCAGTACTTTCATCTTCCCCAGCGCACGGATTATGGCCTCGGCGCATTTCACAACGCCTGGATTTTTGCCACGCGCAGCCGCGGCGTTTTGCGTGATCGTTATTACGGTTTGTCGTTGCTCGCCTCGCATCCCTTGAACACGTTTAATCGCCTCGAAGGGAGCGTAAGCTGGCTGGGCATCAATCGCGATTACTTGGAAGTGAATCTGCCCACGGATCGCATTCGGGTGTTGATGGGCAGCCTTTCGTATGTGACCGACAATGCCTTGTGGGGGTGGACCGGACCGAATAACGGCAGCCGCCGCGAATTGAGCGTCACTTACTCCCCGAAGATCGACGACAAAAACGGCCTCGGCTTTTTCACTGTGCGCGGCGATACGCGGCGCTACTTCAAATTCTTTAAAGAGTATAATTTCGTCGTCCGCCTTTCTG
>CAYUVM010000235.1:0-7110 GCA_964447935.1 uncultured Cytophagia bacterium
AAGCATTACGTTTTCGCGATGAAATTTGCAAAGGTTTATCCGCTGTATGTTCAAAAAGCGGAACGCAAAAATCGCACTCAAGAAGAAGTTGATCAAATCATTTGCTGGTTGACGGGCTATGACCAAGCGGGATTACAGCAGCAAATCAAACAGGAAAACGATCTTGAAACCTTTTTTGCGCAAGCACCAGGAATTCATCCGAATAGCGCGCTGATCAAGGGCGTCGTGTGCGGTGTGCGCGTCGAAGAAATTGAAGATCCGCTGATGCAAAAAATTCGCTATTTAGACAAGTTGATTGATGAGCTTGCCAAAGGAAAAAAGATGGACAAAATTCTGCGGCAATAACTCGTTTCGCCTTTTAAAAGCGTGGCTGCCCGATTAAAACGTTCGGGCATGACGATCATTTGGGTAAATTATTTAATCGACATTCCTAACACGGACGAGCCGCAACCAAAAGAGATTAAACACAGAGCAAACAGAGACGATAATACTTGAAAATCCTCTTTGTCTTTACAATCTCTGTTGACTCGGTTTGCTCTGTGTTGAAAGTCTTTGCTTTTTTTGCAAAGATATCACTTGTAACAGACTATTGTCTTTTGGTAAGTCTCGGCGTTCTTATGTACACCCAGATGGCATTGCAGAAATCTGAGCGCCGTGCCGAAATATCAGCATTCCCGACTGCAATAACTGCAATCACCCAACCGAACTGCCTCTAACTAAGTTGATCATAAAAAGCCACTTGGGTTCATCACCTGAGTGGCTTTTTGTTTTGGCACAGCTTTAGTATAGAACAACGCCAAGCAGAAAAGTCAGGACAAAATAAATTTACCGAGGATTATATGGCTCAGCTCACTCACAACTTTAATTATGCCGCCGCAGCGCCGGGCAAGGTTTTGGCGCGCCAGGCGCAATTTTACCGCGCGCAAATATGGCTGGCTGCAGTGGTTGGCCTGCTGACGTTATCGTGGGTGCTATATACTTCGCCGCGGCAAGAGGGGCTGCTTAAGTCGATTCAGGCGCAAACGCTGGCGGTGTACGACGAAATCGTGGCCAGCGAAATTTTCGAAATGAGCAACGGCAAAAGCCTGCGCGCCGGCAAGGCCTGCGGCGAGGGGAAAATTTTTAACGCCGGTTGTCGTGTGGAGCGCAAACTCAACAGCGCCAAGGACGTGATTACTTGCTTGCTTCGCCACGGCACCACTAAACTGCAAGCGGCGCTGTCGTAAATATTTTTTCATATAGCGTGACATTTTCATAAATTCATAACAATACACTGCAAGACATGGAGAATTTATATGGCAAAATACCGCAACGACCTGCCGCAACTGTCCGGCGAGGTTTTCCTCACCGACGGTGGCATTGAGACGACGCTGATTTTTCACGATGGTTTGGAATTGCCCCATTTCGCCGCGTTTCATTTATTAAAAGACCAAAAGGGGAAAGCGGCGCTGCAGAAATACTTTCGCACGTATGCCGCCCTCGCGAGAAATTATAACGTCGGTTTCATTCTCGAAAGTCCGACCTGGCGCGCCAATCCGGATTGGTTGATGAAGTTGGATTATGCCGATAGCGCCGTGACTGAGATTAATCGCCAGTCCATTGCTTTGTTGCAAGACCTCCGCCGCGAGTTTGAAAACGAGAAAACCAAAATGGTGATCAGTGGCTGCGTCGGGCCGCGCGGTGATGGCTACGTTCCAACCGCGGCGATGTCGGCAGCCGAAGCGCAACATTACCATCGGCAGCAAATCGGCGCGTTCAGCGTGGCCGGCGCCGACATGGTGACGGCGATTACGATGAACTACGTGGAAGAGGCGATTGGCATCACCCGCGCCGCCAAGTCCAGCGGCCTGCCGGTGGCGATCTCTTTCACCGTTGAAACCGACGGCAATTTGCCAACGGGTCAATCCCTCAAAGACGCCATCGCGCAGGTGGATAAAGCAACCGCTAATGCGCCGGTTTATTACATGATCAACTGCGCGCATCCAACCCATTTTGAGAGCACGCTGGCAAGCGACGAGCCGTGGGTGCAAAGAATTCGCGGCCTACGCGCCAATGCCTCGGCCAAGAGCCACGCGGAGTTGAATGAAAGCGTCGAACTCGATCCGGGCCAGCCGGAGGAGTTGGGCCGGCAGCATCGCCGGCTTTTAAGCAAGATGAAAAACCTCAACGTGTTCGGCGGTTGCTGCGGCACCGATCACCGGCACGTGGAAGAAATTTGCAAAAATATCTTGCACAAAAATTGAAGGGCAGCGGCTTTCGGTGAAAATAATTTTGTTTGCATTTCGCTAAAAATATGCGCTATTTTGTTGCCTCGCCGCGGGTGCGGTGAGCCGACTCGTGATGAAAAACAAAATTTTTTACGCTACCGAAAGTTATGGACCACCAACTTCCCCGGCCCGAATGGCTGCATCAGGTCGCCGGCGTCTTCGACGCCATGAGTGAGGGCGTCGCCGTTCTCGAAACGGGCCGCGTCCTGTTCGTAAACGAAGCCCTGTTGCGGATGACCGGCTTCCAACGCCAGCAGATGCTTGGCCGCGCTTACACGGATTTTTTTGCGCCGGAAGATTTGCCGTTCATTCAACAACAAACGGCGCGCCGTGAACGCGAGGGCCACATTCGTTTTGAATATTACTTGTTGAGCCAGAAGGGCGCGCGGGTGCCGGCGATCATCAGCAGCCGCACTTTCCACGGCCCGGATCGGCGCGAGTTCGCCATCGTCACCTGCGCCGACATCCGCGAGCAAAAATTGGCCGAGGCCAGATTGCGCGAGGCCAACGCCCAATTGCAGGGGAGTGAGGCGCGCAAAGATGCGATGATGCAATCGGCGCTCGATTGCGTTATCTCCATCGATCATGAAGGAAAGATCATTGAGTTTAATCCGGCAGCCGAGAAAACTTTTGGCTACAAGCGCACCCGAGTGCTTGGCAAGGAACTCGCGGCCACCATTGTTCCTCCGGCGCTGCGGGAAGCCCATCGCCGCGGGCTGGCGCATTATCTCGCCACCGGCCAGGGGCCGGTTCTCGGCAAGCGCATCGAGATCACCGGAATGCGCGCCGATGGCTCGGAGTTTCCCGTGGAGTTGGCAATCGTTCCCATTCATTTGGGCGAACATCCGATCTTCACCGCTTATCTGCGTGACATTACCGAGCCCAAGCGCGCAGAGAAAGAATTGCGCGCGGCCAAGGATGCGGCAGTGGCGGCCAATCACGCCAAAGGCGAATTGCTGGCGGCACTGAAATCGCGACATGATGAACTGGAAACCGCCTTGCAGCAACTCAAGATCATTCGGAACCAATTGGAAACCGAGAATGCCCGCAAAGCTCGCGAGTTGGAAGAAGCGCGCCGGCTGCAGCTTGCCATGTTGCCCAAAGTTATTCCGCAACTGCCGCATTTGGAAATGGCGGTGTTCATGCAAACGGCCACCGAAGTGGGCGGCGACTACTATGATTTTAACGTGGACGACGCAGGCACGCTGACCGTCGCCATTGGCGATGCCACCGGCCATGGTTTGCAAGCCGGCACGATCGTCGCTTCATCCAAAAGTCTGTTTAAAGCCTTGGTGGGCGAGCCGGAGCCGGCCCAGGTTTTAAAAAAAATGTCGACCGCGCTCAAATCAATGGGATTTCGCAAAATGTTTATGGCGATGACGGTGGCAAAATTCAACCAGCATCGCTTGACCTTGTCCGCGGCCGGCATGCCTTATACTCTGGTGCATCGCGCGGCAACGGGCAACACGGAAAAAATTATTCTCAAAGCCATGCCGTTGGGAAGTTTTCCGGATTTCAACTACCAGCAAAAAACGGTGAAATTGCGCTCCGGTGATACCGTGCTTTTTGTGAGTGACGGGCTGCACGAAACTTTCAATACGCAAGCCGAAATGTTCGGAGAAAGCCGGGTGCTCAAGCTATTTACCCAAATTGCCCACAAGCGGCCGGATAAAATCGTCGCCCACTTGAGCAAGGCGGCCCAATCCTGGGCCAACGGACACCTACAGCATGACGACGTGACGATTCTGGCCATGAAGATGAAGTAGATACAGTTTTCCATTCGTAATTGGTGCTCATGAGGTGGGAAAATCTTGATGAATTGCGTGTCTTCAATACAGGGGAAGTTCAAAACAATTAACAATAACATCCTAAAAACAATCGACTCAGTCTCGTCTTTTTTCTGTCTTCGGCGCTGCCAATAAAAAGTCAGTTCGGGTTGTGGTTGTTGGGTTGAAGTGAGTTATGCAGGATGCAGATTTTAAATTTTATGAACGTCTGATCAACGACGAGCAGCGGTTTTTTGCGGATTGGGAAAAAGAGGTGCGGCGGCAAGGCGAAGCGCTGAATGCATTCATTCGCCGCCATCTCGGCATGCGGCCGCTCACCGTGTTGGATTGTTCCTGCGGCCTCGGCACGCAGGCTATCGGCCTGGCATTGTTCGATTATCAAGTTCATGCGACGGATGCCAATCCGGCGGTTTTGGCGCACGCCCGGCAAGCCGCAGAAATGCTCGGCGTCACCCTGACTTTTGAAGCCGCCGACTTGCGCTCACTCAACGCCGAGGTGGCCGGGAAATTTGACGTTGTGCTTTCCGGCAACAATGCGTTGTCGCCTCTTCTCAAAGAAACGGATTTATTGCTCGCGGCGCGCCAGATGCGGACAAAGTTGCGGCGCGACGGCCTGCTGCTCATCAGCCTTTACGATTACCAGCAGGCGGCTTCGGAACAACGCTGGACGGCAACACGCCCACATGTTTTCGATGACGCTGCCGGCCGGCGCATTAGTTTTCAAATCTGGGATTGGGCCGCCGATCACCGCTCGTATACACGCAATCATTTCTTCTTGCAGCGGCGACAAAATGAATGGCAAACCGATCTTCTCGCCACAAAATGCCGCGCTTTACAACGCGAAGAGGTGACTACGATTTTACACGCAGCCGGCTTCGCCGAAATTTGTTGGCATCTGCCGGTAACAAGCGGATTTCATCAGCCCATCGTGACCGCACGCAAGAAATAAAGGTTGGAAAATTTTGCGTCTTTTTTAGAAAACTTTCGTCTCCTTTGGTGAAGCAACATAACTTCAAACCTTTAATCCCAAGGAGATGAAAAAATGCTGAACCCCGCACCCTCCGCCGCCGAACCGCGAAAACTCGACATCGATTTTCTGTTTTTGGATTTGAACACGTGCACGCGCTGCGTCGGCACGAATACAAATCTGGAAAAAGCGTTGGCCGCAGTAGCGCAAGTGTTAAATCTGATCGGCGTCGAGCAAAAGCTCAACAAAGTTCTCATCGACTCCGCCGAGAAAGCCCAGACGCATCGTTTCGTAACATCCCCCACCATTCGCGTGAACGGCCGTGATATTGCGCTGGAAACCAAAGAAAGCCGCTGCGACGCGTGCACCGATTTATGCGGCTGCAACGAAGGCACCCAATGCCGCGTCTGGAGTTATCGCGGCGAAGAATATACGGAAGCACCGGAAGCCATGATTGTCGAAGCCGTTTTGCAGGAAGTTTTTCGTCTGCCGCAACTCGCGTCTGCCGCCGCAGCACAAAACCCTGCAGTTCCAGAGAACCTCCAGAAATTTTTTGCCGGCCAGGCGGCGAAAAACGCGCCAGCCTGCTGCTCGACCGCCGAGCAGCAAACCTGTTGTGCGCCGGCGGCCAAAAGCGCTTGCTGCGGCGAGGCGGCGCCACCGGCGAACGGTTGCGGCTGTAAATAAACTTGCTTTCACGGCGTCCAGCCGGTATATTACTGTACCGCCGGCTGGACGACGCGAATTTTTAACCTGAACAACGCTCATGCAAAATGATTCGGCGCGAGCCCGCAACGATCAAGTCTGGAATGCGTATCGCTCCCGATTGTATCGTTTCGTTCGCAAGCGCGTCAATGATTCCCACCTTGCCGAGGACATTGTGCAAGAGGTTTTTGTCAGGGCCTACACGCATTTGAATGAACTGGCTGATCAACAAAAAATGCTGCCGTGGCTGTATCAAATTACCCGCAACGTGCTCATCGATTATTACCGGAAACCCAACGCCGCCAAAACCTTCGACGCCGCGTTTGACGTTGCAGCGACAGACGACGTCGAAGCGGCGAGAGAGCTGGCGAGTTGCATGCTGCCATTGCTGCAGCAACTTCCGCCGGATTATCGCGAAGCGGTGACACTATCCGAGATCGACGGCCTGCGTCAAAAGGAGGTTGCCGTCAAGCAAGGCCTATCTTTATCCGGCGCCAAATCGCGCGTACAGCGCGGCCGCGAAATGCTTAAAACGCTATTTCTGGAATGCTGCAAGATCGAACAGGGCCATCGCGGCAGCATTGTCGATTATCAACCCCAGCGCGAATGCGGCAATTGTTCGGATTAAAAATAGAATAAGCGCTGACGCAGGATTCTTGCATCTAAAAAACCTTTCCTCAGGAGGAATGTCTCATGCGTTCTCTAAAAATTATTTCACTCGCGGTTTTTGTGGGCTTTAGCATTCTGAGCCTCGACTGTGCAAAACCCAGGGTTGATGAAACTCAAGGCCGGCTGGCGCCCTTGCTCGAAGGGATGGGCGATTTGCACTTTGCCGTGACCACGAAAGATACAATGGCGCAACGGTTCTTCAATCAGGGTTTGGTGTTGTCGTATGCGTTCAATCACAAAGAGGCGGAGCGCGCGTTCCTGGAGGCGGCCAGGCTCGATCCGGATTGCGCGATGGCCTATTGGGGCGCGGCGCTGGTGCTCGGGCCCAACATCAACGCGGCAATGGATGCCGCCGAAAATGCGACTGCTTACGCGGCCATTCAAAAAGCTGTGGCGTTAGCTCCGCCAGCGAGCGCGAAGGAGCAGGCTTTCATCAACGCGCTCGCGCAACGTTACGCCGCGACACCGCCCGACAGCCGTGCCGCATTGGATGAAGCTTATGCAAACGCCATGCGCGAGGTGGCACAAAAATATCCCGATGATGCCGATGCGGCGGCCTTGTTTGCCGAAGCGGCGATGGATTTGCATCCGTGGAAATATTGGGAAAAAGACGGCCAGCCGAAACCGTGGACGCCGGAGATTGTGAACACGATTGAAAGCGGCTTGCAAAAATGGCCGCAGCATCCGGGCTTGAATCACTTTTACATTCACGCCG
>CAYUVM010000236.1:0-7087 GCA_964447935.1 uncultured Cytophagia bacterium
GACGATTTCAACGGCGATGGCTACACCAATCTCGAAAAATATTTGAATGCTTTGGCAGCGTTCGGCGGCGCCCAATGATGCGACGTTCAATTTTACTCTTCTGGCTGGCGGCAAATTCTTCTCTCGCCGTGGCGCAAAATGTCATCGTTGATGCAAAGTACGCCGGCAAACCCGGCGCGCTCGCCGGCGGCAAGCCGCAATTCGCCAAGATCAGCGAAGCGCTGGCCGCAGTTTCAAAAACAAATTCGCGGCCCTTCGTCATTTATATTAAAAACGGGCGCTATGACGAGAAATTGATCGTTGACCGTGCTCGTGTTCATCTCATCGGCGAAAGCCGCGACCATACGATCATCACCCACGATGATTGCGGCGATACACCGGCTCCCGGCGGCGGCACACTCGGAACACAGGGCAGCTTTACGCTCCAAATCAACGCGCCCGATTTCAAAGCCGAGAATCTCACCATCGAGAACGGCTTTGATTATACCGCCAATGCCGCGAAACCGGACGATGATCCGGCGAAAGTAAAAAATCCGCAAGCCGTCGCCGTGATGACAACCGGTGAGAACGACCGCGCGATTTTTTGCAACTGCGCGATCAAAGGTTTTCAAGACACGTTGTTTGCGGATGCCGGCCGCCATTATTTTTTTCAATGCCGCATTTATGGCCACGTGGACTTTATCTTCGGCGCCGGACAAGCCGTGTTCGAACGTTGCGATATCGTTTCGCGCGATCGTCCCGGCAAGAATCCAACCGGCTACGTGACCGCGCCCAGCACGCGCATGGCGCACCCGTATGGATTTTTGTTTGTCGATTGCCGTTTGCAAAGAGAGACACCGGCCTTGCCCGCCGGTTCCGTGCGGCTCGGGCGCCCGTGGCATCCCGGCGCTGATTTGCGCGTTGAAGGCAGTGCCATTTTCATCCGCTGCTATATGGATGATCACCTCGGGCCTGAAGGTTACGCCGCGATTTCGGCGCTCGACTCAACCGGCGAACGGATTTGGTTCGAGGTGGAAGCCGACTCGCGATTTTTTGAATTCGATAGCCACGGCCCCGGCGCCATCAAAAGCGCCAAGCGACCGACGCTCGATGAAAAAACGCTGGCGTGGTATTCTGCCGCAAATGTTTTGAATGGTTGGTTGCCGAATTGCGCGAAGCGATAGTTTTATAAGTATCAAACTGCTATTCTATTAAAAGTTCAATCGTTATAAAAAAGAAAAGATTCTCAGCACGGAGAAAACAGAGAAAACGGAGAGTATTAAGCTAAAAAAGTTTTCCAGGCACGACCATCTCTGTTTGCTCTGTTTTCTCCTGTTAATCTTTTGGAGTTCCGGCCCTGGCCTGCTTAGAGCATTGGCAGGGCAGGCTTGTCCGGTTTATGTGACGCAACAGAAAAATTTTTTATGCGAACCTTTTTTTTCTGTATGATTTTCGTTGTCGCCGCGACGCCGCTGCTGGCGCAAAAATATGTTGCTACGAATGGCAGTGATACCAATTCCGGCGCCATTGATCAGCCGTTCAAAACCATTGCCAAAGCCATTTCTGTTGCCGTTCCCGGCGATACGATTTACGTTCGCGGCGGCACTTATCCGCACACCGCGACGATCAGCATCAGCGCTGCGAAGAGCGGCCTCGACACCGCGAAAAGATATTTTTTATTTGGCTATCCGAACGAAAGGCCTCTGCTTGATTTTTCCAGCACCGCCAGCGGCAGAAAAGGCATTAGTCTCAATGCGAGTTACTGGCATATCAAAGGCCTCGACCTCAAAGGCGCCGGCGACAACGGGATGGAAATCAGCGGCGGTTCTTACAATATTATTGAGCAGTGTTCTTTTTTTGAAAACCGCGATTCCGGTTTGCAATTGAGCAACGGCGCTGCCAATAATCGCATCATCAATTGCGATTCTTATTTCAATGCCGATCCGCCGGATTACGCCGATGCCGACGGTTTCGCCCCGAAGCTCACGGTGGGCACCGGCAATTATTTTTACGGCTGCCGCGCGTGGGGAAATGTCGATGACGGCTGGGACGGCTACATGCGCGGCGCGAACAACGTCACCACGACGCTGGAAAATTGCTGGACGTGGAAAAACGGCTATCTCAAAGATGGCACCGACCCCGGCGCGCAAGCGAATGGCAACGGTTTCAAAATGGGCGGCGGTGACAACAGCAACAGCGATCTGTTGATGCATCATTTCATTCTCAAAAATTGTTTGGCCTTTGACAATAAAGCGAAAGGCTTCGATCAAAACAATAATGTCGGGTCGATGACGTTGTGGAACTGCACCGGATTCAATAACAAAGAGGCGAATTTTCGGATCACCAGAACATTGAATGCCGGCCAAACTTTGATTGTCAAAAATAGCGTGGCTTTTACCGGCGCTGTCGAGCTGGGCGGTTTTGCCGTTCAGGAAAAAAATGGCTGGATGCCCGGCTTTACCGTGACCGCCGAGGATTTTTTGAGCCTCGATCCCGTGCTGGCGGCAGCGCCGCGTCAGACCGATGGTAGTTTGCCGAAGATTGATTTCATGCACCTCGCGCGCACCAGCGATCTGATCGACGCCGGCGTCGATCTCGGCCTGCCATTCAAAGGCAAAGCGCCTGATCTCGGCGCGTTCGAAAGCGATTTTGTGACGGCGGTTGAACAAAAAACTTTTATCGCAAAGGATTTTCGGTTATATCAAAATTACCCGAATCCTTTTAACCCCTCGACAAAAGTCGAATATGAAGTGCCGAGAAACAGCCTCGTGAAAATCAGCTTGTACAATGCACTCGGTAAGGAAGTCCTGAAGCTAGTAGATGCAGAAAAACCGGCCGGCCAATATCAACTGATCATCAATGCCGAAAACTTGCCCGGCGGCATTTACTTCTACACTTTGCGCTCCGGAAATTTTTCTCAATCAAAAAAGATGCTGTTGGTAAGATAAAAATGAGTCGCTCTTTTTGAGCACGGAATACACGGATTGCCACAGATAAAAAACCCGTGTGTTCCGCGTCATCCGTGTTCAAAGTTTTTGTTTTCGTCATAATTATTTTGCCTGATAAAAACTGAACTGACTTCATGAAAACCTCTTCCACGCACAGCTTCCGGATTTTTGTTTTATTGTTCATTTCGAGCCTTTTCTTATTTTTCTCGATTCTGCCTCCCAACACCGAAGCAGAGCAAAATACAATTCGTTTTCCCGAAATCCCGCTACCTTCGTTTCCGGATAAAAAATTCAACATCATGGATTACGGCGCCATCGGCGACGGCAAAGCCATGAATACCGAGGCTATCACCAAAACCATTGCCGCCTGCGCCGATGCTGGCGGCGGACGCGTCGTAATCCCCGCGGGCATTTGGCTTACCGGCCCGATTCAATTGAAAAGCAATATCAATTTGCACACGGAAAAAGGCGCGGTGATCATTTTCAGTGCGAGCCGCAAAGATTACCCGCTCATCGACACGTGGTTTGAAGGCCGGTCGGAATATCGCTGCATGTCGCCGATCTTCGGTGAAAATTTGGAAAATATTGCCATCACTGGCGAGGGCGTTTTTGACGGCTCTGGCGAAGCGTGGCGGCCGGTGAAAAAATTTAAAATGACGGAAATGCAGTGGAAAGAATTACTCGCTTCCGGTGGCGTGCTGGATCAGAAAGGAACGACGTGGTGGCCCTCCAAAACCGCGATGAATGGCGCCGCATTTCTCGACAGCCTGCGCCAAAACGGACAACAGCCGCAACGCGCTGATTATGAAAAAGTGCGCGACTTTTTGCGGCCGGTGCTGCTGCAATTGAGCCGCTGCAAAAAAATTCTGCTCGATGGCCCAACGTTTCAAAACTCGCCTGCGTGGAATTTGCATCCGCTGATGAGCGAGAATATTACCATTCGCAACATCACCGTGCGAAATCCGTGGTATTCGCAAAACGGCGATGGACTCGATCTGGAATCCTGCCGCAACGTCACGGTTTACAATTGCAATTTCGACGTCGGCGACGATGCGATCTGTTTGAAATCCGGCAGAGATGAAGCGGGCCGCAAACGCGGCATGCCGACAGAGAACGTGCAGATTTACGATTGCATCGTCTATCACGGCCATGGCGGTTTCGTTATCGGCAGCGAAATGTCCGGTGGTGTGAGAAATATTGAAATTCGTGATTGCACATTCATCGGCACGGATACTGGCTTGCGTTTCAAAAGTACGCGCGGCCGCGGCGGCATCGTTGAGAATATTTTCATTAAACGCATTTTTATGAAAGATATTCCGGCGGCGGCGATCACGTTCAATTTGTTTTACAGCGGCCAAGCGCCAATTGTTGAGCCCGGCCAATCCGGCGTTGCCGTCTCCGAAGAAAATTTGGCCGTGACTGAAGCAACGCCTCAATTCAGAAATATTTTTATCACTGACGTGATTGCTCGCGGCGCGGCGCAGGCCGTAGAGTTGTTGGGGCTTCCGGAAATGCCACTGCAAAATATCGAAATGAAAAATGTTTCGATCTCCGCAGAAAAAGGGCTGCTCGGCCTGAATGCGAATGGCGTGAAACTGTTGAATGTCGAAATATTTCTACAAAAAGGGCCTGTGCTGGCGTTTCATAACAGCACCAATGTCAGTATTGATCGCGCCGGTTATCCGGCAGCAACAGAGACGTTTCTCGCTTTGTCCGGCAGCAAAACGGCAAACATAAATCTGCATGGAATGAATCTATCGCATGCTAAAAAAGAAATCAAGCTGGCTCCCGAAGTGAATCCCAATGTTTTGAATTTAGGAAAATAAAAAGGAAATGCGCGCATGACAAATTTTCAACAAACGGTGCAGCGGCGTTTTATCGGCACTTTTTCGCTTTTTGCGGCAAGCGCAATCTTGTTCTCAACCTCTTGCCAATCCAATGCGCCTCGTGAGCAAGCCGCATCGAATCACGCGCCGTGGTCGGTGCGCATGGCGAATTCAGAAATGCAACGCCGCGGCGACTCGTTCCTGTTCAATGCCGCTAAAAAGACTTCGTGGGTTTATGAAACCGCAGTTTTTTTAAAAGGAGTGGAACAAGTTTGGCGGCAAACCGGTAATGAAAAGTATTTTGCTTATATCAAGAGGTTCGCCGATTCTTACGTTGAAGCGGACGGTAACATCAAAACGTATGAATTGGAAGAATACAATATTGATCACGTCACGCCCGGCAAATTGCTTTTAACCTTGTACGTTGCCACGCAGGATGAAAAATATAAAAAAGCTGCGTTTATGAATATGAAACAACTTGAAACCCATCCGCGCACAAAGGAGGGTGGCTTCTGGCATAAGAAAATTTATCCGTGGCAAATGTGGCTGGACGGCATTTACATGGGCTCGCCGTTTTATGCCGAGTTCGCGAAAACATTCAATCGCCCCGAAGCTTTTGATGATATCGCGAATCAAATTATTTTTGTCGCCAGCCACACACATGATTCCACCACCGGATTGTTTTACCATGGCTGGGACGAGAGCAAGCAGCAGAAATGGGCCAATCCCGCCACTGGTTGTTCGCCGAACTTCTGGGGCCGTGCGATGGGCTGGTACGCGATGGGCATTGTGGATGTGCTGGATTTCATGCCCGCCGATCATCCGAAACGCGAAAAAATTCTTTCGATCTTCCGCGGCTTATGCCAGGCCGTCGTGAAATATCAAGATACGGAAACCGGCCTGTGGTATCAAGTCGTCGATCAAGGCAAGCGGCAAGGCAATTTTTTTGAGGCCTCGGCGTCGTCGATGTTTGTTTACGCTATGGCCAAAGCGGTTCGCCTCGATTATCTCGACGAAAATTTTCGTCCCGCCGTTAAAAAAGCTTATGACGGCATCATCAAACACATGATCAAAGAAAATGCCGACGGTTCAATTGACTTGACGCAGATTTGCCAGGTCGCCGGCCTCGGCGGCAATCCGTATCGCGACGGCTCGTATGAATATTACATCAGCACGCCTATCGTGAGCAACGACCTGAAAGGTGTCGGCGCTTTTATTATGGCCGGCGTCGAGATGGAGAAAATGTAACGCTATTGCATCCAGAAAATTTTTATGAAAACATTACTATCAATTGGTCTTGTTGCATTTCTTCTCGGGTGTTCGACAAAAGATGACGGCAACGCCGCTCTCAAAAAAGCATATCCGGAAGATATCACACTGTCCGTGAAAAATCCAGCAGATTTTGCGCGCCACGAGGCTGCGATAGTTTTAGAAATTGTGAAACTCAAAGCCAAGGCCTCTGATTTCAACGACAAAGCTTTTGTGATTTTATCGGAAGCCAATGAGCTTGCCAGTCAGGCAAACGATCTCGATGGCGACGGCAATGCCGAGCAAATTGTTTGCGTTGCGGATTTTGCTCCGAATGAAACGAAGCCATTGTTGGTGCGTTACGCAAAATCCGGCGCATTAACGCGAGAATATCCCAAGCGTACGCAAGCCGAACTTTCGCACAAAGTCGGCGGCAAATTCGTCAATCGCAAATATGAAGGCGGCACGTTCCAAAATGTGCAATCGCTTCGCGTGCCGCCGGAGCATACTGATCATTCCTTTTATATTCGCTACGAAGGCCCCGGTTGGGAGTCGGATAAAGTCGGTTATCGTTTCTATCTCGACTGGCGCAATGCCACCGATATTTTCGGCAAGAAAACGTTGAATATGGTTTTGCAGGATGTCGGGCAAGATGGATTCGACTCGTATCATGAGATGCTGGATTGGGGCATGGATGTTTTGAAAGTCGGTGAATCGCTCGGCATCGGCTCGCTCGCAATGTGGCAGGAAGACAAAGCCAATCGCGTGGCACAAACCGATAGTATTTTCTGCGCGATTGTTGCCAATGGTGCTGTGCAGTCGCAAATTCAAACCAAGTATTTCGGTTGGAAAATTGGAAATAGTTCTTATAATCTAATTTCTGATTTATCCATCACTGCCGGCTGTCGCTTGACTAAACATGTTGTCAACATCTCCAGCAGCCCGGAAAATTTGTGTACGGGCATCGTGAAGCTCGACAGCACGAAGCTGCTCATGTCGCCGGAAACGAGCGAAGGTTGGGTTTACCTCGCAGTTTCATAACGCCGTTGTGCGCCATTCTTTAAACGAACAAGAAGATCGCCGATC
>CAYUVM010000237.1:0-7073 GCA_964447935.1 uncultured Cytophagia bacterium
TCGGCGCGCGTTTGATCGAATGCGCCAGCACGAACATGGCGACGTTGAAGTTGATTGTCAGCCAGACGCCCCAGCCGTAATTAAGAATTTGATTCGCCCAAGCGAGCGCTTTGAATTGGCCGTAATAAAAAGGGAAGATTAAAATGAGCGGCGAATAAATCAGCGCCAGGCAAAGCCCGCGGTGTCGTTGAAAAAATTTGTTTGCAACCGGAAAAATCAAATAAAAGTGCAGCAACAGCCCGACGGCGAGCGGCCACGCCGGCAGGGGAACCAGCTCACACCACCACGCCAACTGATCGAAAAAGGCGCGGCTCAATTCCAGGCTGTTGTGCATGGCCAGCGCCCAGAACAGCAGCATGAGATAAAAAATATGCGCGGTGCGATCCTGAATTTTTTTTAGGAAAACAAACGTGCCGAGTAAGCAGAGCGAATACGAAAAAATAATCCCCGAAAGCAGTCGCAAGAAATGGGTGGGGTGGTCGCTGGTGAAGGCAAAATAAATCTCAAAGCCCGTGCTCACGAGAATAAATAAAAATACCATCAACCCGAGCAACAACAGCAGGGAGATTTTCCAAATTTTGAAGGTCTGCGGCATAGAGCGTTCAAGAATTGCCTCACGCGGCGGAAGGCACCGCCGGCAAGGTGGCGTTTTTCGGTTGATCAAATTGTCCGAACAGATGAGCCTGCACCAGGTAGCCCCAGAAGTTGGTAAACGGCGAAAAGATCGCCAGGCCGGCCACAAAGAGTATCGCGTGCAACAGCGAGGTGAACAGCACGATGGTCACGAAATTGCCGAAATCGTTTTTGACCAATTGCGAAATTTCCGACAACCGGAAGGCGGCGGCAAAATCATTGGTGGCGGCAAAGCGCATCAGGCCCAGGTTGCTCATCACCGTAAGGCCGAGCAGAATGCCGAGGGCGCTGAAAATGATGCCGAGAACTTTTTCATAATCCGCCATGTCACTCAACGCGAAATTTACGATGAGGATGGCGCCGAGGCCGCCAATCGCGATAAAATAAATGAGCAGAATGAGCGCCCCCATGAGACCATCGGCAAAAAACTTGCCCCAGTTGTTATCCCATTCCGGCAGCGGTTTCTCGCCGCCCTGCATGACGTGACGCAAAACGTTAACATAATAACCAATGGCAAAAAAGGCGGCAAAAAACAAAATACCGCTGAACACGGCGATAAAGACGCACAACCCACCCAGCAGATTTTTTTTCAGCCAGTCTTTGTCCTGGAAAATATAGGAAAGGGCGATGGAATAGTTCATGGTTTGCTCCGGATTTGTAAGTGAAGCCAGACTCGAGCGCGACGATTTTGGAAATTTCGTGAAATCCTATTGCGCAAGCCCGACTTAGCTTTGCGCTCACCTTTATTGTACTGAAAAACTAACAAAATGTTTTACTTATGCAATTGAAATTTTCCGCTGATTTTCCTCAAACCCTCTAAACCTTGTCCGGGTTTTTCCGGTCTAAACTGATGAATTGTGAATGTCCGACCGCATGAATTAACCTTGAGAAGGCTTTCTGCTTCGCGAACTTGAAAACGAGCCTGAGATCATTCGCCGTTGTCAACAAGGCGACCTCCGTGCTTATGAAACCCTCTATCAGCATTTTGCTCCGGTGCTGTTGGGGGTGGGATGGCGCATGCTCGGCCGGCAGGAAGATGCGGAAGACGCGGTGCAAATGGCTTTTCTGAAATTGTATCGCGGCGTCAGTCAATTTCAATTCAGCGCCAAATTCAGCACGTATTTGTTGCGGATTATGATGAATGTTTGTTTCGATTTGATTCAGAAACGGCGTGGCCCCCAAGAGCAAGTATTGGCAGAAATAGAAGATTCCCTTGCGCCACATATTGACCTGCGGTTGCAACTCGAAGAAGCGATCAACACGCTGCCGGAGCGCATGCGCGCTTGTTTTGTGCTCTTCGCGGTTGAAGAAATGAAGCAAGAAGAAATCGCCGAGATTTTGCATTTGCGCGTGGGAACAGTGAAGTCGCAAATTTTTCATGCGAAAGCGCGGTTGCGCGCCCTGTTGGCCGAGACACCGGCGGAGATAACAACATGAATTGTGAGTTTTATCAAAAGCACGCGTTGGGCGAGATAGATGAAAACGAATTCTCGCAACATCTCGCGGCTTGTGCGGTCTGCCAGAAACTGGTGGCGCAAGATGGGCAGATTTTAACGCTTGCTCAAAATTTGCAAAAACCGGTTGCCTCGCCTTTGCTGTGGGCGAAGATTGAAAACGCGTTGCGCGCCGAGCAACAAACAAAACGCCGTTACGGGCGCATCAGTTGGCCGGAGCAAAAATGGACGTTGCTGCGCCTCGCTGCGGTTTTGCTGTTGGGAATGGGATTGGGTTCATACTTTCTGTTCAAACCGCAACCGAGCGCGCCGCGCTTGCTGGCCGGCGCCGCATTGCAGCAAGTTGAAAAACGCGAACGCGAATATGCAGAAGCGATTGCGGCGCTGGAACAAACCGCGTTGCCGCAAATGGCGAAGTTGGACGCCGAGCTGATGCTGCTCTATCGCGACCGCCTCGAAACGATTGACGCGCAAATCACACGCTGCAAAGAAGCGCTGGCACTGAACCCCACGAACGCGCACATTCGGCGCTATCTGCTGGCGGCGTTGCAGGATAAAAAAGAAACGCTGCGGGAGTTGGTGAAATTATCCGGATGATGTAGCCCGAGTGATTCAGAAAATTAAACCACGTGTCACCAAGACAGTAATAAAGCTTTTAGAAAATTTATCGATAAGACTACAGCAATGACCAGGCTTAGTGTCTTGGTGGTTAATAAATCATTCAGATGAGTTCTACTCAGCCACATTTAAACTTGTACCCACGAAAAACGCGAAAAGCTTTTTAGTGTATTTCGCGTGGTTCGCGGGCTACGCAAGGTAATCGGACTTAGTAGAATTGAAAATGTCATTTAAGGAAAGCGAACCATGAGAACCAGTTTAATCTATACCGCAATTGCTTTCTCCTTGGCTTGCGGTCAAATTCGCGCTGCCGAAAAATCTGCCGAACCTCGAGTCACGGAGCGCCAATCCTATTCGCAGCGCGTGGCCTCGGCGCCGGGAAAAACTTTGTATATCGAGATGTCTCAGGCGAATATGGTCATTTCCGATGAATCGTCAAATGATATTGTGGCGCAAGCGAATGTGGAATTAAGTATTGCGCGGGCAGAGCTCGTTAAAGATTTCTTTAGTCAGACGCAGCTTGTGCTCGAACCGTACCGGCAGGGTTTTCGGTTGACCCTGCGTTCCCCGAAAGAAAGGTATGAGCGCCGCGCCGACCAGGGCATACGCCGTCTGGTGAATCTGATTTTTGAAGGCGATGCCGACGGATTTTCGATGGCTACGGAGTTGCTCGTGCGCGTGCCGGCGAACCAAGCGCTGGTGATCGAGAACAAATACGGCGATGTTTCTATTGACAACATCAATGGCGCGCTGCAGGTTGATAACACCTCGGGCGAAGTCATCATTAAACAGTGTGAAGGTTCGCTCGACTTGAAAAATAACTACGCCGGCGCGGAGGTGCACGATTTCAAGGGGGCGGTGGCCATCAGCAACAGCAGCGGCGCGGTGACGGTTGGGAACATTGCCGGTAATGTGCGGATTGAAAACAGCTACAAACCGGTGCGCTTTGAAAAAATCACGGGTAACTTGACAATAGATGGGCAAAGTAGCGAGGTGAGCGGCGCGAGTGTGAGCGGCGATTGTTTTATCACGACGTCTTACAAACCCATCAGCGTGAGCGACGTTGGCGGTAAATTGACGATCAATGGGCAGAGTTGTCTCGTGACCGTTGCCGGGGTGAAGCAGGACGTGTTGATCGAGTCGAGTTATCAGCCGATTCGCGTCGACAGCGTCGGTGGCGCGCTCACGATCAACGGCCAATCGAGTGCGGTGACTGCGAATGTGGTGGCGAAAGACGCGACGATTCGTTCGTCGTATCAAAGCATTGCGGTGCAGCAGGTCGGCGGCATCTTGAATATTGACGGAAATTCCTGCGATGTCACTGTGCGGGACATCAAGAAAGATGCGAGTATTCTCTCGTCGTATAAAACTATTCGGGTGGATAATGTGGCGGGCAGTTTGAAAGTGGATGGCGGTTCGTGCAGCGTGTTGGTGGATGGCGTCGGCGGCAATGTTGACATTACCAACTCGTACAAATATGTTGTACTCAAAAGAACCGCGGGATCGATTGAGGTGCGCGGCGACAGCAGCCCGATTGAGGTGTCGCAGATCACCAAAGTGCCGACGGGCGGAAGCATCAATTTGCTCACGACGTACAAATCGGTGACGCTCGCGCTGCCGGCCAATGCCGCGGTACAAATTTCCGCGCGTACGCAATACGGCAAAATTCGCTCGGATTTTCCGGTGTATTTGAACAACGCTGACGATGAAGGGAAAGCAATCAAATTAGAATTGGGAACCGGCGGCGCCGTGGTGCGCGTGGAGACCAGTGGGGATATTGTGTTGAGGAGGGAGTGAGAGTGGTTGAATATCCGAATGCAAGGTAGCTTTTCATTTATTCAATGAAGTTGCTTTTTGCTCTTTCGACGTTGTCTTCATCCCGAATTTTTATTTCCTGTTGGCTTTTTCAGTTCATTGCTTTCATTGATTTGTCGCATGAGTCAATGGCTCAGCAGCCCACTGATTGATGCTTTTGCCCCTGATTGCAGCAGCGATTGCCACCTCCTTGTGAACTTCGGAGGGAACTCGTAACATTTGTTTTCCAGAATAAGGTTTCTGGGGAGAACGGTTCAGCTTTTTGCAAGTATCGAGATAATCATCAACAGCTTCCTTAAAAACTGCACGCAATTTTGCCACTGACTTGCCGCGAAATCTCACGATATTATTAATGCTGGCAATATAACCGACAAAGCAATCATCTTCGTCACTATTTAAATTCGGACTGCATGCCCTTTGTACGTCATCGTTTTCATGGTTTGATACCTGCTTTTTCTAAAAACCATCTGGCATCACTTACCTGATACGGCTTGTTCTTTTTGAGGATGGGGACGATGAAAGGTCGCAACGAAATTGATAATCCAAACCGCACCCTCGAACCCTCTCCTTCATTAACACGAGCCCCAAGGCAATGAAAGCGTCTCAATCCCAAGCTGGAAGGAACTAGTGTCTTGAGAATAGACTCCACAGTCTTTTTATTCATTATTCTATGATAGCAAAATATGATATCACATGCAGGCATTTTGTGATAGCATTGCGAATATTTTTTAAAGCTTTAAAGGCGGCGCAAAGTGTCTCGACCACGCAATACGACAAAATTCACCCGGATTTTCCGATTTATTTGAATAACGATAATAACGAAGGCAAAGCGATCAAATTATAACTGGGAACCGGCGGCGCGATGATGTGCGCCGAGACGGGCGTGGATAAGGTTTGAGAGCAGAAAAAACCCGAAGCCAGAAAAATGTTTGAAAATGCAACAGAATCCCCACAGCCCACTGCACGCTCGTTAGCCCACTCGTGGCATGTAAAGTTACATTCTCAATTTCAGCGAAGATTTGATTCCAAATCTGAGTTACGAAAGAAATGCCCAAATTGTGATCAGTGACCATGCAATAGTAATAGCAAGTGGGATGATGAGACGAAGGTAGCGAAGGCTGATACCCGTCTTTTTGCCTAATACTTCTATCGACTCATCTATACCCCTCTTAGTATATGGGCGTTCTGGTTTCAGCAGGGTGGTTTCAATAGCAGCACAGATGGCTAGGTCATGGTCGAGGTCAGTCCGTATTCGTTGGCTTATAAAGTACCACAGCCAAATAAGGAGAGAAGAAGAGAGCGCTAATGCTAGAGTTCGATAGCGGTCACTGAAACCAAGAACGATACCAGATAGGGATAAAGGTATGAATACCGATCCTATAAGCCAGATTTGGGCGCCATTGTGACGCATTCTCTGAGAGTACTCAACATACAAACATCGCAATACTTCTGAGTCTTTGTCTTTAAGAACTTTGAGTATTCTATCAAGATTGTATTCTGGTTTCTTTTCATCTTTCATCTTTAAATATCCACTTTCTTCTTTGTGAACGACGCTATAGATTAAAGCGTGGCTAATACTTACAGTCGCCGGCGAAAAATAAATTTCGATTCGGGTTCATTACAAATAAAACAAGACAATCTAGTGATTGTTGGTGCAAAACTTTTGTTTTGCAATGCTTATCCCGAGATCGCACTTTTTTGAACAAATTTGTTTGAAAAAGCTTTTTATACTTTCAGAGAAGCCTTGTCACCACAGGGCGGCCTTAATTGTCCTGCAGTGTTAGTCTAGCTTGCTGGGTTAATATGTCAAATTCAAAATAAAAAAGCAAGCTTTTTGCGACGCGTTAAGGCAAAAATTTAATTTGCCTTTGAGCGCAAAATGTTTAACTTTGGAAGTAGGATTGCAGTGCCTCAGGACGAGAAATGGTTAGGACGACAACGCCTCGCATTTCCCACCTTAAACGCCGTCGCGGTGACCGCGTTTGACCAGCCTGCGATTGATCCCCCGGCATGGTTTGAAGTTTTTTTGTGAACGGACGACCGGGGTTTGATGGTCATCAGCAGCGGTCAGGGGATACAAAATTTTTGCCAGGGTGCCCGAAATAAAAATAATTTTTCGGAAAAGTTGAAAAACTTCTTGACAAAAAGCGGGAATTTTGTATATTATAAAGCTGTGCCTTTTAAAAACGCAGTTGTAAGTTACAAAAATATAACATCTTTTCGCTTGTCACGGGCCACCATAGCTCAGTTGGTAGAGCACCTCACTTGTAATGAGGGGGTCGCGGGTTCGATTCCTGCTGGTGGCTCTCAATAAAAAGGCAAGAAACGAAGGGAAAGAATGCCCTTTTGTCTCTTGCCGTTTGTAATTTGCACGGAGAGGTTCCAGAGTGGCCAAACGGGGCAGACTGTAAATCTGCTGGCTTTGCCTTCGGAGGTTCGAATCCTTCCCTCTCCACATCTATCCGAGCGGGGAAGGCAAAAAAGAAAAAATTTGCTGTTGGCTCACGTAGCTCAGTCGGTAGAGCACTTCCTTGGTAAGGAAGAGGTCACCGG
>CAYUVM010000238.1:0-7070 GCA_964447935.1 uncultured Cytophagia bacterium
AAGAACAAAAAAACGAAAACGTCATAAACTAACTTAACATTGTCAAGTTAATTTCGGGGCTATTAACCCAAATCGGCTGAAGCCGACTTAAAATGTATCGGCTAAAATTCACCAAAGGCCGCTTTGGCGGCCTTCAGCTAATAGCCCCGCGATTAATCGCGGGGCGAATATCCCGGGAGGCACCTCATGGCATTTTGGCGGCTGTATTATCACCTCGTCTGGGCCACCAAAGAGCGGCAGCCATTGATCACGCCCGAAATTGAAGCCGAACTGTACGGCTACATGATCGGCAAGGCCGACGCGTTGGAATGCATCACGCACGCATTGGGTGGCATCGAAAATCACGTGCACCTGGTGGCGTCGATTCCGCCCAAATTAGCCGTGGCGGAATTTGTGCAAAAAATCAAAGGCAGCAGCGCGTTTCATATCAACCACCGCAAGCCCAATTTCTCGACCGAATTGAATTGGCAGCGCGGTTACGGCGTGTTCTCACTTGGCGAGAAAAATCTGCAATGGGTGGTGGATTACGCGCGCAAACAAAAAGAACATCATCACCGGCAGGCCAATCTGAAACAAATGCTGGAACGCGATGCCGACGAGGACGATGGCCCCGCCCCGTGGAATCACGGCGAGGCGATTGCCGGGATAAAAATTATTCGCGCCTCGCAATAAATTGCGGGGCTAAAAGCCCAAGTCGGCTGAAGCCGACTTAAAATATTCAGAAAAAGGCCGCTTCAGCGGCCTTCAGCTAATAGCCCCGCAATTTATTGCGAGGCGGAGATAACCATGAAACCCTCCCTTTGGCGATTGGCATTAATCTTCATGCTCGGCATCGGCTTGGGATTCGTCGCGCCGCCCGTGCTTTCGGGGCTCTTTGATTTTATCAAAGTAAAAACCGACGTCATTCAAGGCCTGGCTGATTTAATCCAAATCGGCATTTGGCTCGCGACGGTGATTTGGATTGGACTTACTTGGGCGCGCGGCAGCAAAAAGTCCGCGCCGGCCACGACCAAAGTTTTCAAAGACCATAGCCGTTCCATCAAGAACACGGGCACGTATATCGAGCAGCAAATCGTGAACGCCCCCGCCGGTGACGCCGCGAAACTGCGTGAAGCGTATCTCAATCACCTCTTTGAATCCTGCCGCCAGCTTTCGCTTTCTGGCATCGACCCCACCGTCGCCAGCAAAGCGGAAACGCGGCTGCATCTCGACGGCGTTTACACCGCGCTGTTGACGCTGACGCCGGAGATGCACGAACGCTTCGAGCGCGGCGAAAAACTCGAACGCGAAGCGCGCCGGCTTTCGGCATTGGAACAATTCAATCAACACCATCGCCTCGTGTTGCTCGGCGACCCGGGCAGCGGCAAAAGCACGTTTGTCAATTTCGTTGCGCTCTGTCTCGCCGGCGAAGCGCTGCAGCAGCAGGACGCGAATCTCGCGCTGCTCACGACGCCCTTGCCGGTAGAAAAAGAAGACGAGAAAGAAAAACCGCAGCCACAACCGTGGGATCACGGTGCGCTGTTGCCGGTGCGCGTCATTCTCCGCGATTTTGCCGCGCGCGGTTTGCCGCCAGCCGGACAAAAAGCCAGCGCCGAGCATTTGTGGAATTTTATCGCACAGGAATTGGCGCCGGCAACGTTGGCAGAATATGCGCCGCATTTGCAGCGCGAGTTGCGCGAACACGGCGGCCTCTTGTTGCTCGATGGCCTCGATGAAGTGCCGGAGGCCCAGCAACGCCGCTTGCAGATCAAACAGGCGGTGGAAAATTTCGCCGCGTGTTTTCCGCGCTGCCGCATGTTGGTGACCAGCCGCACGTACGCCTATCAAAAACAGGATTGGCGGTTGCCCAATTTCAGCGACGCCGTGCTCGCGCCGTTCAGCGCCGGGCAAATTCGCAGCTTTGTCGAGCATTGGTACAGCCACATCGCGCCCAGCCGAGGCTGGAACCGCGACGACGCGCAAGGCCGCGCTGAGCTGCTCAAACGCGCGATCTTCGGCAGCAAAAATTTGCAGGCGCTGGCCGAGCGGCCGCTGCTGCTGACGCTGATGGCGAGCTTGCATGCGTGGCGCGGCGGCAGCCTGCCGGAAAAACGCGAGCAGCTTTATAGCGACACCGTTGATCTGCTGCTCGATTGGTGGGAAAGCCCCAAAACCGTGCGCGATGCCAAAGGTGAGATCAAAGTTTTGCAGCCGAGTTTGGCAGAATGGCTGAAAATAGATAAACAAAAAGTGCGCGAGTTGTTGAACGAAGCGGCTTTTCTTGCGCACAGCACACAGCCGGATTTGCAGGGCACCGCGGATATTGCCGAAAGCGAGCTGGTGCAAAAACTCATTCGGCTCAGCCAAAATCCGGATGTTAATCCGGTACGCCTGGTGGAATATTTGAGCCAGCGCGCCGGCTTGCTGTTGCCGCGCGGCGAAGGCGTGTACACATTTCCGCATCGCATGTTTCAGGAATATCTCGCCGCGTGTTATTTGACCGACCACGATTATCCGGAGAAGTTGGCCAGTTTGGCGAAGCATGATCCCAACCGTTGGCGCGAAGTGGCGCTGCTGGCCGCGGCCAAAGGCGCGCGGGGCGGTGATTTAATGGTGTGGGCGCTCGCCGAGAGTTTGTGTCATCGCCAACCGGAAGCCCAGACGAATTTGCCGGAAATTTGGGGCGCGCATTTGGCTGGACAAGCTTTGGTGGAGTCGGCCAATTTAACGCGCGTGAGCCAAAGCAACCAAACCAAAGTGGCGCGCGTGCAAAATTGGCTGGTAAATATTTTACGCCGCAACGATTTTCCCGCCACCGAGCGCGGCCTGGCCGGTAACACGCTCGCGCAATTGGGCGATCCGCGGCTTGAGGTGACGGCGATTGCCGACATGCAATTCTGCCTCGTGCCCGCTGGCCCGTTTTGGATGGGCAGCGAGGAAAATGAGAGCGAGAAACCGCTGCATTTAAACGAAACTTTAAAAGAAGATTTTTGGCTGTCGCGCTATCCGGTGACCAACGCGCAATTTGCCGAATTTGTGCAAGCCGGCGGCTATAAAGATGAACAGTTTTGGCCGGAAGCCATCGCGGCAAAGTTTTGGCAAAATGGAAAATTTAAAGGCGGGTATGATAACGCGTTTCGTGAGCAGCCCTATGATCATGGCGCGCCGTTCAATTTTTCCAATCATCCGGTGGTTGGCATTGCGTGGTACGAAGCATTGGCCTTTGCGCGTTGGTTAGATCTGCAATGTCAAAAAGAAAATTGGCTTCCGTCAAATCTGCGTATTCAATTGCCTTCAGAAGCCGAATGGGAAAAAGCGGGCCGCGGCGGTTTGGAAATTCCGCAAAATTATGTCATCGCGCCATTGCATGAAATATCCACAAAAAAGCTTGCATCGTATCAAAAAAATTTGCATGTTCAACGGCGCTATCCGTGGGGCGATCCGGCCGAGTCGAATTTTGCCAATTACAGCGACACCGGCATCGGCGCCACGAGCGCGGTCGGTTGTTTTTCCGGCGGCGCGAGTCCGTATGGTTGCGAAGAAATGAGCGGCAACGTGTGGGAATGGACGCGCAGTTTGTTCAAAGAGTATCCGTATCAAACTGATGATGGGCGTGAGCAACTTGATGCACCTAATAGTGAGTACCGTGTTCTGCGCGGCGGCGCGTTCGACCTTAATGACTGGTACGTGCGCTGCGCCTATCGCCTCAGGTTCGATCCGGGCTACCGGGTCAGTGGCTTCGGTTTCCATGTGTCGGCGGCGCGCCCATTACTCTGATCTCTGTTGCTCTGAACTCTGCGCTCGTAGTAATGCCTTCAGGCATAAAAGCTTTGACAATAAAGGACACCTTTGGATTTGCATATTCGCACCCACGACGCCTGAAGGCGTAACTACGAGCGGCGCTTGTCGTAATGCCTTCAGGCATAAAACGCCCGTCAATAGCAAATGTTTTGGTTTCGTGGCATTCTTTATAATTTTAAAGTTCTACGCCTAATGAGTTTTGGCTTTCAAGTTCGGTAATGATTTGTAGTCCTACCCCCTTGTGGGGTACTGGAAATCATAACGGCCCGCAAGGGGCCGGGGCTACGGCCATTACCGATTTTGACCGTCAAATTTCTGAAGGCGTAACGACAAACGTGCAAGGAAAGGAGAACCCATGAAACTCGGCCGCAACGCGCCCTGCCATTGCGGCAGCGGCAAAAAATACAAAAAATGCTGCTTGGAAAAAGACGAAGCCGAACAGCGCGCCGCGCCGCAGGCGTTTGTTGAAGACGGTTTTGCCGGCGCGTTTGAAGACGGGTTTGCCGAGGCGCTTACCGACGAGGATGATGAAGATTTTGACGATTTCGCCGAGGAAGAGAGCGGCGAATTTGACGACGAAGAGACCGCGGCGTTGGCTGACGATGAAACCGACGACAACGCGAATGATCCGGACGCGCCGCCAATCAACCTCGACGCGGCAAACCGGCGCTGTGACGAATTTGATGAAGCGGATTACGAAAGCCGGATCGCCCTTTTCACCCAAACGCTCGCCGAGCCGGCGCTCATGGACGGCGAAATGGCCTTTTTCATGCTCGATCTGCTTTATCCGGCCATCGTCGCGCGCCACGAGCGCGATCGTTACGACGCGCTCGTGGAAGAGCTGCGGACCCGTTTGCCCAAGGTCTATGCGGAAAATGCCCATTTTTATGTGGAAAATCGCCTCACCAACGCCGTGGTGGCCGGCCGCTTCGAGCGCGTTCCCGCGCTGATGAATGAGCTGGCGCAACTCGCCGGCGATCAGATCGAGACCCTGGAACGCGTGGTGGAACAAATGGCGTATTACGGCCAACTCGCCGTTTTACTTGAGGCGCTCCGCATCTCGTGGCCGGACCTCAAGCGCTCGCGTGAGATTCTGCCGGCGGCGATTCATGAGCGCGCCACCGAAGCTGTGCAGTTTGGTATTTTCGATTATCTCGAGCAAAACGGCTTTCCCGCAGCCGGCACGCCGGAATTGTTCGAGCGCCTGCGGTTTTATCATCAGGTGGAAGAGGAAAAGCTCAACCGCATTATCGCGCTGCTCTCCGGCCAGGCCGGGCGGGAATGGCAGCGCGAAGATTTTATTTTCAAACCGCGCCGCCGCACCAAGCGCAACAGCGACGAGGTCAGCCTCGCAATTCCCGAGACGGTCAAACAAAATCTTTTTGAGCTGAGCGTGGAATTTCAGGGCTGGTTGCGCCGCGAGCAAAACCTCCCGCTGACCAAAGGCGAATTGGCCCGCTCCGAAATTGTCGGCTATCTGCTCAAACGTTTGGGCGGCAAATTGGAGCCGCGCCGGAGCATGCTCGAATCGGCCTTCAATCGCCCCAAACCGAAAATTAACTCGCCGGAATTTTATCTCGGCCAGGAGGCGAGCGCCTTGCACTGGCTTTGTCCCGATCATGGAACGTTTGAGCGCCATTTGATCAGCCTGCTGCATTTTCTCAATACGCAATATTATCGCCTGGCCGCCACTTTTGAACTCATGCCGCAGTGGCTGCGCTTTCTCGAATCGCGCCGCTTGATCGATGCCGCTAAACAGGCGCAGACGTTGAGCGAACTGCAGGAATTGCGTAAAGATGTGCTCAGCGTATTTGCGAAGCACAAAACGGATCCCGGCTTGTACGCCGCAGTGAAAAATTTAAACCTGGCTTGAATCCTGCCGTTCATTGTTTCGTACAAAACCTTGCATTAAACAGAGTCCGTTTCCGCAGATTTAGTTCCTCTCCATGAATTTAAATTCATGGCAGCCTTTCCAGAAAAGGAGAATCTCATGCGTAAAGTTGCCTTTCTTTTGTGTCTGCTGCTCTTCACCAACTGCGATGAGCGCCCTTCGGAACGCCGTTCCTCGCGCAGTTTTTCGGAGAACGAGCGCCGAGGCGACAGCAGCGCCTTATCGGAACACCGCCAGATTCCATTGACCCACCAAACCTCGTTACGCCTCGAGGTCGAATACAACGGCGGCTATTTGTCCATCGAGCGCGATGACAGCGGCCTGCTGGCCGATCTCAAAATCGATTTTGACCGGGAAGAAAACCGCCCGTACATCGATTTTGATTCGACCGCGTCGGCGCCGACGTTGCGCCTTCGCAGCCCGCGCCGGCACGGCGTCAACCTGTCGTTTAATCACGTGCGCGAGAACGACAGGCGAATCAAACTCAGCCCGAAAATTCCGATTGCGTTTCACCTCGATGGCGGCGCGTTGGACGGGAAGTTGGACTTTTCCGGCTTAAAAGTTGCTGATTTAAAAATCAACGCCGGCGCCGGCGAATTTGATCTGGAGTTTCGCGAGCCGAATTCCGAAAATCCCGACATTCGCATCAATTCCGGCGCGGCGGAGACGACGGCGCGCGGCCTGTGCAACGCCAATTTTCGCCGCATTGATTTCAACGGCGGCGTTGGCGCCTCGCGGCTGTCGTTTGACGGCGAGTGGAAAAACGACGCCCGCGTCGCCATGCATCTCGGCGTCGGTAAAAATGAAATATTGCTGGCGCGGCATATCGGCGCCAAAGTGCATGCGCCGAGCAATTTTCTTTCGCCGATTCGCCTGCGCGGTTTTGATAAACGTGGCGGCCTGCATTATTCCGAAAATTATGACCAGGCCACCGGCCATCTCGATTTCGACATCAAAATGGGCGTCGGCCACACAGAGATTGAGTGGATAGAATAAACTCCTCGCGGGCTGGAAATTTCAGTGATTCCCTCACCACTACAGGCAAAAATTTACGTTTTCACGATAGGATTTCATTTACATTTTTAAGGAGAGTCATTATGTGCAACGCCGTTCGTACAATCTGTGGGGTCATCGCAATGATGATGTTGCTGGCGGGCAGCCAGATGGGATGCCAAACCACGCCGACCCCCGTCAATTTATCCGAGACGGGAAAAAGTATTGTGGCCTGGGGTGATCATCACAGTGGCCAGCTTGGTGATGGCAGCACCGTATCCAACCGGCCTTATGTCGGCGCGTTGAATTTAGCCGGCCCGTGGCATGCGGTCGCGGCGGGAGGCAGCCATTCCCTGGCGCTCAAAACCGACGGCACGGTTTGGGCCTGGGGCGAAAATGGCCGCGG
>CAYUVM010000239.1:0-7051 GCA_964447935.1 uncultured Cytophagia bacterium
TCAGCCGGAGCGGCGAAGTCGCGGCAACGCTGGCGACTTTGCGCACGCCCCAATACGAGTTGATAAAATTGGGCAGATTCAGCAGATCGAAGCTCAATTGAAACGTATGTTTTTGTCCGCCGGAATTGAGCGACAAATCTTGCAGAATACGGAGATCAATGTTATAATACCACGGATTCACCGCGCCGTTGCGCTCGGCAATTTGACCGCGATGCGAGCTGAGGTATTTGTCCTGCGAAATGAAGGCCTCGAGCGCCGCCCACTGCTGCGCCGCGGTCGAAGTGACTTGACCCGCACTGTTGGTGATGGGATCAAAATTAATTTCGCTGGCGCTGGCCGGAATATAAATCAAATCATTGCCGCCCTGCCCGTCGCCATTGACATCACCGGAATAAAGATACGAGTAACGGTTGCCACCCGCGCCCGCAAAGCGGTTGCCTTCGGCGATTTCCAGGAAAAGGCCGACGTGCGTGCCGAGGTTCTTCGACCATGTTTTGCGATACGTCGCGCCGCCGGTAATACGATGCCGCTGGCCGAATTGCGAAAAGCCGATCTCCGGTTTGTTGGGATCGCCTTGAATTGGTTGCGACGACCACAACACGCTGGCAATTTCAGTCGATTGCAAGTTATTTTTGGCATCGGTGAAACTATACGCCAACGTCGTAAACAGCCCGGAGTCGAAATTTTTGCGCAACTGCGCGGTCACGTTGAGGCTGTGCCCTTCGCCCGTGTTGTCAATCACATAAATACCGGCGCCGCCATCAGCGTTCAATTCATTGGCGCCGGCGCCGCCGTAATAGGGCCGGCCATCCGGCAGCGTGCGCACCGGTTTCACCAAATCCGCGTTGCGCACAAAAACGGCATTGAGATCCTTGCCGTAAAGCAATTCCACCGTGCCGAGCATATTCCACGGCAATTTGCGATCGATGGCAAAATCCGTTGTCCAAACTTGCGGCCATTTAAAATCTTCCGTCATCGCATTTAGATCAAACGACTGCCGGAGAATGGAGCCTTTTTTCGTGGGAATTTGCGTCACGTTGGGGTTCGCAAACGGGTCGTACAAATTCGGGTTCGCGCCCGGATTGGAAATGACATTGCCAATCCACACAAAGGGCACGCGCCCGGTGAAAATGCCGGTGCCGCCGCGCAATTGCATCGAGCGGTCGCCTTTCACATCGTAATTAAACCCGAGACGCGGTGAGAACAACAGCTTCGCGCCGGCGAGCTTGCTTTGATCGACGGTTTCGGTCGCGCCGTTTTCATCCAGCGCCCGCAGCCCGCGTGAAAACGGATTGTCGACCGGATCGGTAAAATACATCGGCACATCCACGCGCAAGCCGTATGTCAGGTTGAATTTTCCCGACACCTGCAATTCATCTTGCGCATAAATACCGAGTTGCCCCAAACTAATATTTTCGCCTTTGAAGGGGCCTGAGCCGATCAGACCCCTGAAATTAATCGGCCCGCCCGCGCGCGCGGGATCCGTTGCCGCGAGAAATTCCGCCAACGACGAGAACGTCGAGCCGATACCCGTCACCGGCGGCAGAAAAAAGACGCCGTTGCGGAAAATGTTGAAAGCGTTGAAAAATGAAAATTTCTCAAAGTTGGCGCCCACGGTAAAAACGTGCTTGCCGGAGAAGATGCTCAGATTGTTGGTGAACTGAAAAACGTCTTGATCCAAAATATTGTGAATTGAGAACGGCTCATGGCCGACGGTGGTGTACGTCGCGCCGTTTTCGCCGATTTCAATCGTGGGAAAATCCGCGCTGAACGGATCGCGAAAATCGCGGAAACGGTTATAACTCGCAAAAAAACGATTGGCGAGTTTGCTCGAGCGGCTGTTCAATTCCAATGCGAAAGAGTTGAGATCGTTATTGATTTGATAGCCGGAATTTCTAAACGGCAAACTGCTTTCGTTCGGGCCGCGGCCGGTGTTATTGAAACTGAGCACAAAGGGATGCGGCGGCAAATCGCGGCGCGCATCCAAAAGATTATAACGGAACGTCAAGTTATGATTGTCGTTGAGATTCCAATCCAACTTGACCAACAGCTTATCGTTATTGGTTTCATGAATGTAACCTTCATACGGGCCGGTTTCATAACCATAAACTTGGCGCATCCGCGCGCTGATTTGATCCATCACCGTGGCGCTGACGCGCGATTCGCCGAAGGATAATGTGGCGTCGCGATTGGCGACAAAGTTGGTTCCGGGGTCATCGCGGCGTTCCAATTCGCCATTGATGAACAGAAACAGCTTGTCGCGAATCAGCGGGCCGCTCACCGTGAAACCGGATTGGTTGAATTTCAAATCCGGATTGGCAATGACGTCATTGCCGCGGACTTTATTGCCGAGAAAACTTTCATTGCGCACAAAGCTGTACAGCGAAGCCTTAAATTCATTGGTGCCGCTTTTCGTCACCGTGTTGATGCCGGCGCCGGTAAAACCACCTTCACGCACGTCGAACGGCGCAATCGAAACCTGCACCTGCTCGACGGCATCAAAAGGAACCGGCTCGGCGTTCGCTTGGCCACCGGGCGCCGGATCGTCAAGGCCGAACGGATTGTTGAAATAAGAACCATCCAACGAAATATTGTTGTACAACCAGTTGCGCCCGCCGAAACTGAAATTGCCGTCGCTGCGCGGGTCGAGCCGCGTCAAATCGCGCGTGCTGCGTTTGACCGACGGCAGTTCCATCACTTGTTCCGGCCGGACGAAGGTTGCCGCGCCGGTGCGATCACTGTTGAGCACTTCATCTTTCTCGGCGGTAACTTGCACTTCGCCAAGACTGACGGCTTCTTCAATCATCTTAAAATCGAGACTGACGGTTTGGCCGAGATTCAGATAGACGTTTTGTTCTTCTTGCTTCTTGTAACCGACCAAACTCGCGGTCACCGTGTACGGGCCGCCAATCTTCATGTTGGGGATGTTGAACCCGCCATTGACTCGCGACGCCGCGCCGTAACGCGTGCCACTGGGGCCGTGCACCGCAATCACGTTCGCGCCGGGCAAGGGCTGGCCTTTGCTGTCCATGACGATGCCGCTCATCGCTGCGGTCGTCACGCCTTGCGCAAAAAGCTGCGTGGTTAAACCGAACACCACCACTGAGAACAAGAGCAGCCATTTCAACGCGGCAGCGAAAATCTGCACAGTTTTTGGCTTCATCTTTCTCTCCTCCGATTGGGTTGTTGAGTAATAATGAATTATGCAACAATTTGCAGAGAAGAAAACAATTTGTCAAGTAAAGTTTTTTTGAGAATCGGGGATTAAATAACTTCCCCCATTTCTCACCGCCGTCATTCCCGCACGCTTTTGGCGGGAATCCAGTTTATGCCCGATTAAAGCATTGGGGTATCACCTCAGTTGGGTAAGTTATTTAATCGTCATTCTTGCGCATAAAAAAATGGTTGACTTTCGGGTTGAATTTATGCTCCTTTTGATTTACCTTATAAAACTTAAAATTCAGGATAGAATCATTCCTTATGAAGAAACTCCGTGTTTGTGTTATTTTTGGTGGCCGCTCGGGTGAGCATGAAGTCTCCATCGTTTCTGCTACTTCCGTCATGAATGCGCTCGATCCCGCGAAATACGAAGTCGTTCCCGTCGGTATTACCAAAGCCGGCCGTTGGATTGCCGGTGCGCAATCCGTTCAACTGCTGAAAAGTGGTATTGAAGACACACCGTTTTATGCGATGCTGCCGGCTGATCCGACCGAACAACGCCTCCTGCCGGCAACCACCAATTCTGCCTCAGCGCAGGAGTTGGAGCAGTTTCGTGAAAAATTTGATGTCGTCTTTCCCGTTCTGCACGGCCCGTACGGCGAAGACGGCACCATACAGGGCCTTTTGGAATTGGCCAACTTGCCGTATGTCGGCGCCGGCGTGCTCGGCTCGGCGGTTTGTATGGATAAAATCGTGCAAAAGCTGTTGTGTGTGCCGGCCAATGTTCCGGTGGTGAAATTTTTATGGCTGCGCTACGAAGATTGGCAGCGTAGCCAAACCGAATCGCAGGTCATTGTAGCGAGTCCACAACAACTCTGCGGCCTTTCGAAAAACGAAATGATCGCCCGAATTGAAGCCGAGTTGCACTTTCCGGTTTTCGTGAAACCAGCCAACATGGGCTCGAGCGTTGGCATTTCCAAAGCGCATGATCGCGCCGAGCTGATGCGCGGCATCGAAGACGCGGCACAATATGATCAAAAGATTCTCTTCGAGGCCGCCGTGCCGAACGCGCGCGAGATTGAAGTGAGCGTGCTCGGCAACGCGCAGCCCAAAGCTTCGATTGCCGGTGAAATTGTGCCGTCGAATGAGTTTTATGATTACGACGCGAAATACGTTGACGGCGCTTCAATGCTGATTATTCCTGCCGAGTTTTCAGCGGAATTAGCCACCCAAATTCGTGAAACCGCCATTCGCGGCTTTCTCGCCTGCAATTGCGAAGGCATGGCCCGCGTTGATTTTCTCTTGAGTCGTGAAAAGAACGCGCTTTATCTCAACGAGATCAACACCATTCCCGGCTTCACGCAAATCAGCATGTATCCGAAATTGTGGGAAGCGAGCGGCGTTTCGTATTCGCAATTGCTGGATGAATTGATTCAACTGGCAATCGAGCGGCATCGGCGCAAAAATAATTTAAAGACGTCGTATCAGCCGAAACAGGATTGGTACAAGTAGGGATCAGTTTTCAGTGATCAGCTAAACAAACTGGCAAAATGATAAAAGCCATTCTCTTTGACCGCGGCGAAACCCTCGTGCATTTCGGCGAAACGAATTACGAGGCCGGACAAAATGTTATCCTCTCCAGCGTGCGTCCAATCAATGCGCTGGATCGTGACGCGTTCGACAAATTTGAAGACGAGTTTTTTGAAAAGGTCGATATCTATCGCCAGCAGGCGAATCTCGAATGCAACTTGTTGCATTATTACGCATTGTTATCCCAATATTTCGGTGTACAGTTTGATAAATCGCATGAAGAGTTGTGCCGGCAGTATCATCTCGCCGCCGAAAATATTTCGCCGCTTCCCGGCGCGCAAAAAGCTTTGACCGCGTTGAAACGCGCTGGTTTTCTTTTGGGCTTGGTCACCAACACCTCGCTGCCGCATTCGGTGATCAAAGAAGAGTTTGATCGGCTGGCGCTGTACGATTATTTTGATACCGTCGTTTGTTCATCCGAAATCGTTTTTCGCAAGCCTGACCGCGCGATGTTTGACGTGGCGCTGCGCAATTTAAAAGTTGCGCCACAAGACGCGATGTTCGTCGGCGACAGTTACCATGCTGATGTCGTCGGTGCCAATAATGTCGGCATGAAAACCGTGTGGCTAAATCCACAGCGGTTGCCGATTCCCGGCGAAGTTATGCCGGATTATAATATCGCCGCATTGGAAGAGATACTGGCTTTTCCTGAAATCGCAAAGAGCAGAGCGCATGGCGCATAGCGTTGACCTCGTTTTCCGTTATGCGCTACGCTCTCTGCGCTATACTTTCTTACGTCCGCCTTCGTCCATAAAAGTCCGTGTTTTATTATGCCTCTCGACTTTCATCGTGATTCGACACATTATTGGCAGATGCAATATCGCTGCGCACAGGAATACGTGATTCCATTTTTGGAAAATGACTGTCATCTCGAATTGCACGGTAAAAATGTTTTAGAACTCGGTTGTGGCGAAGGCGGCGTGATTGCGGCGTTTTATGATCACGGCTGCACGGCAGTGGGAATGGACATTGCGGAGTCGCGTTTGCAGAAAGCGCGCGAACGCGCGAACGCGGACGGGAAACACCGCCGCATTGAATTTGCCCGCGTTGATATTCTGCAGCCGGAGCAAATCGCGAGGTGGGAGCGGCAATTCGATTTGATCGTCATGAAAGACGTGATCGAGCATCTACCCGGGCATCGCGAGGCACTCGTTCAAATTGCCAAATTACTCAAACCGCGCGGCCATCTGTTTTTCTCTTTTCCGCCGTGGTACATGCCGTTTGGCGCGCATCAGCAGGTTTTGCAGTCGAAGCTAAAATTTATTCCGTATACGCATCTGTTGCCGCGTTCATGGTTTCGCGCGCTGGCGCAACATTTCAATGAGCAGAAAGCCGTGATTGATGAATTGGTCGGCTTGTACGACTCACGCTTGTCGCTGGCAGCGCTGAATAAATTGTTGCGCGAAGCGCCTTACAATGTCATCTTGAAAAAACTATATCTGACCAATCCGATGTACAAATATAAATTCGGTTTGCCGCCGATCCAACAACCGGCACTGGTGGCGCATCTGCCGGTTATTCGCGAGTTGATTACCACTGTGGCTTATTGCACGCTGCAGTTGAAAGAATCGTGTAACACGTAACCTTGCCCCCGTGCGAGGCAATTTAGCGAAGTCGAGTTTAATGATTCAACGGCGGTCCGCAAGGAGCCGGGACTACAACAACCCTGTTCATTCAAATAACATGTTGCATAAGCTGACCCAGCGGATAAAAAATCATTGCAACTGTACACCAACTAATTTAAGGAATAAGCTGATGCGTGCCATGGTAAGAAGAAGTTTAGTTTTGCTGCCGGCATTAATTTTCATGGTTGTCAGCCGCGTCACGGCGCAGGTGGATGACGCCGAGAAAAAAGCGGCGCAGGCGATTGATGAAACCACGATTCGCAGCCACGTCAAATTTCTCGCGGACGACTTGCTTGAAGGCCGCGCCCCGGGAACGCGCGGCGGCCAGCTTGGCGAGAAATACATTGCGAGCCAGCTGGAAACGCTCGGGTTGCGCCCCGGCGCGAAAGCCGCGGACGGCAAACCCTCGTGGTTTCAAACTTTCGACATTCTCGGCGTGACCAGCAACGTGCCCAAAACGATGACTGCAAAGAGCGGTGCCAATACGCTCGCCCTCAAATTCTGGGATGATTTTATCGCGTTCACCGGCGAACAGAAACCGGCGGTCAGCGTGAAAGACGCAGAAATTGTTTTTGTCGGTTACGGCATCGAAGCGCCGGAGCAAAAGTGGGACGATTACAAAGGCGTCGATGTACGCGGAAAAATCTTGTTGATGATGAACAATGATCACGCGAGCG
>CAYUVM010000240.1:0-7034 GCA_964447935.1 uncultured Cytophagia bacterium
ACAAGCGAGTGGATAATTCAAAATTGGTTGTTTAAAATAAGCGAACGAGCAGATTTAAGGAGAAGACTGAATGAGCCGGAATTTTAGTAAAGCCGCTTTACGCCTTGTTGTATTAATTTTAGGATTGTTGGTTTATCTGCCCGTCACGGCATTTTCTCAAGACCATGCCAAAGAACATGGAAAAGAAAAGGCCAAGAAAAAGGATAAAGAAATCATAATGGCGGCCACGAAGGCCGTGGCTGTGCTCAATCCTACCCAGGGCAACACCGCTCAAGGCGTGGTGACATTTATGCAAGAAAAAGGCGGGGTGCATATCGTTGCTAAATTCACCGGCGTTCCCAAAGGCGAGCACGGTTTCCATATTCATGAATTTGGCGATTGCAGCGCGCCGGATGGCACTTCCGCGGGCTCGCATTTTAATCCAACCAGCGCCACGCATGCCAGCCGCGAGGCGGAAAAACGCCACATGGGTGACATGGGCAATGTCACCGCCGATGAGCAGGGCAATATTGCACTGGATTATGTCGACAAGCACATCAAACTTGCGGCTATCATCGGTCGCGGCATGATCCTGCATGCGAATCCCGATGATTTTACCACGCAACCCACCGGCAACGCCGGCGGCCGCATCGCTTGCGGCGTTATTGGTGTAGGCAAGCCGTAAATATCAAGTCTTCCCAAAACGACAGCGGCTCGGCGAAAAATCGTCGAGCCGCTTTGTTTTAGATTACGGTATTAATAACATCTTTTTGGTGATTCGCAGTGTCCCCGTTTGTAGTTGATAAAAATAGACACCGGCACTGAGACCAGCCGTTTCAAATTTTACGCTATGGGTTCCCGCGTTTAATTTTCCGTCAATCAATGTCGCCACTTCCCGTCCCGCCACATCAAAAACTTTAAGAGCAACGTTCTCATCTTCTGGCAGTGCAAATCGAATCGTCGTGCTCGAATTATCCAGGCGGCCCCGTTGAAGCAGTGAAAAAGGATTCGGATAATTTTGCCACAATTCAAACCGCAAAGGAGACTGAGTAAAATTTCCTTGCGCAACAGACGTCGTCTTTTGCGCCCACGCTGCCACGATTTTCGCTACGCCGGGTTGGGTGAACGGCGGCACGCCACCAATGTAACAAGCAATCTCGCCATTGGGAAATTTGATCACTGCCGGATCGAGCAATAATCCAACACCTGCGGCGCCATCGGCAAGCAACGCTTGCGTTCGTGTGGTATCGAAAAGCACGCCGTCCCCTTCCGTGAAAGCGATGCCGCCAGGCGCTTTCATATTCCGATGATAAATGCGAATTTTGCCGTTGGTCAAATACACCGGATGCGGGTCGACGTCGTGATTCCGTAAAATATTTTTTCTAGATTCGGCGCGCCACGTCCAGCCCCAATCCGTCGAGATCGCCGTACGCGTACTGTTGGTGCGGTACCAATCGCCGACGTAATAGACCCGCCAAACGGAATCCGCGACTTGCAACGCCGCCGGCACGCTCGCAATCGAATCATCTTCCGCGCCTGATTGATAACGCACGCCGGACTCGCGGCCCCAATTGATGCCGTCGTAAGAAATCCAACTTACGAGCCGGCTTTTATGACGCTGCGGCGTCGAGGTGCGCAACGGTTCTTCAGCAATATAACGGGTGCGGCCATCAGGCAAATAAATAAAAGCGCCGTCGCCTGCTTGCGCGCGGGCAAAATTGGTGAGCCGCGTAAATGTCCGGCCTTGATTGTTCGTGATCGCCTGTCCACGACCGCCTTGTCCGGCATAACCCAAAATCACGCGCCCGTCGTTGGCGATATTGATTCCCGGCACGCTGGCGACCGGAATGACAGCGGTTGAATCGAGCTTGAAAACCCTGCCTTCTTCCGGCTTCAAAGTAAAATAGGATTTCCATTCAACCGGCATTCGCGCCGGCGGCTTGACTTGATACTTGCTGATGAAAACGCCCTGCCCGCCCGCGTCGTAACTCATGTAGAGAAAATCATCCCACAACAAAAGGCTCGGACGATAGCGTTTGGTTACGGTTGAATGTTGGCGCTGAAGGAGAATAAAATTTTCATCAAACACTGCTAAATCGATATGCTCACCCTCGTTCGGATCGCTGACGTAAATATGATGAAAGGCGATAAACCAAAGTTTATTTTTCACGTCATAAACCGAACCGGTAGCAAACCAATTGCCGTCGCCGTTCGCGCTTTGAATAATTATTTGTCCGCGCGGCAATGCCACAGACCAATCCTGCCGCCATTGCGTGAGCAGTAGCGGCGCATTTTTGCCAAAGGTTGCGCCGGTGAACATATTGAACAGGCCGTCTTTAAAAACGATGCTGCCGATATTATTATGCGGCTGCGTGATGTCCGTCGTCACCGGCATTCCAATCGCGTTCAAACTCTGGTCGAATTTATGGAAAATCGTTTGCGCCGGCGGCTTGAAATATCCGGCGTAAATGAAATTGCCGTCTGTTGTCAGAAACATATCGTTGGTGCGATTCACCGTTTTCTCGATCACCGGAACGATGGGACCGAGACGCTGTCCGTCTTTGTTAGTCTTGAAAATGTACAAATCACTATCACCCGCAACCGAGAAGGTGATGAAATGAAAGTCGTTGAGAAAAAGCTGTTTGTGATCGGTGAGTCGCTTCGCAAGCTGCTGATCGGTGCCGAAAGTCAATTGAATGATATTTCCAGCCGGTCGCAGGTTGTGATCCAGCTTGCGTAAAAAAAGCTGCGGTTGGTTATTCACCACCGCAACGGTTGTGACACTTATATTTTCGCCATTAAACGCAAGATTGCTCCAGATGTTAGTTTGGGGGAGTTGGAGGGAATCGAGCGGGGTCAAAATATTTTGGGCGTGACACCAGCGCGAAATCAATGTCAGCAATAAAATGACAATCAGGTTCTTTTGCATTGACCAATTCCTTCTCGCTCACGGATGAAAGGCTGCAATAACGCGCAACGGGGTTTATTGAATCAACGGCGCTACTGTCGTTTTATTTTATCGGAAATCAATAAATTTGCACAAATTATTAAATCGCATTTGAGGTAAATCCACCAGATTGGCTGGTGCAGCTTATTACCCCGTAAACATCAAATTATTGAAACAACAAAATACTGGGGATACCGTTTTTTGAAAGACCATTTGACTTTCCCGCACACAGTTATTATCTTAAACAAGCATTAGCGCGCATGAAATCAACCGATGAAATTTCCAAATCGCAAATTGCGTTTATTCAACTGGGCGGTTTTCGCCGCTGGCCTGTATTGGATTCCCGCGTTCGTATTTAACGATCCGAAATTCTCGCAGGCGATTTCCGATGGCGACGCCGCTTATAAAAAATTTGATAATCGCGCCGCATTAATTAACTATCGCCGCGCCGTCGAGATCGACTCGTTCAACTATGAGGCGCTATGGAAACTGGCGCGGGCGCATGTCGACGTTGGCATGACGTTGCCGAAAAAAGAGCAGTCGGGACATTATACAACTGGCGAAAAATTAGCGCGGCGTTGCGCCACGCTGCATCCGGACAGCGCGAGCGGCTATTTCTTTCTTGCCGTCGCGTTAGGGCGCGTGGCGCTGAATGAAGGCGGCAAACGCAAAATTGAAATTTCCAAAGAAGTGAAAGCCGCCGCCGAACGCGCGCTGCAGGCCGATCCCAAACACGGCGGCGCCATGCATGTACTGGGTCGTTGGAACTACGAATTGGCCGATTTAAATTTCATTGAGCGCACCGTCGCAAAAATCGTTTTCGGCGGCCTTCCCAGCGGCGCGAGTTACGAGCAGGCGGAAAAATATTTCACGCAGGCAGTCACTATCGAGCCGGAAAAACCGGCGCATCATTTTGAGTTGGCTCGCACGCTGCTCAAGCTGAATCGCCATACGGCGGCGCGCCAACACCTCGAGCAATGTATCGGCTTGCCGGAGGTGTTCTGGGATGATGCGCAACACCAGCTTGCAGCGCGAAAACTGCTGAAGAAACTCTGATCAAATACCTTTTCGTTTTTATCTTTTCTCATTTTTTATCTTCGCCTATGTCCCGACAAATTTCCGGCTCTATTCTCTGTCCAAGTTGCGGTCAGCTCATCAGCGTGAACGCGGAAACGTGCATTCACTGTGGCCAAAAACGCCCCGGCCTGTGGGGCTTCGGCCCGATGCTGCGCAATCTGCTCGGCCACTACGGCTTCACTGAAATGTTCATGGCCTTTTGTATTTTGCTGTATGGGATCACACTGGTGCTTGATCCCAAGGCGATCTTCCAGATGCGTGGTTTCTTTTCTTTTCTTTCGCCCAGCATGGAGAGCCTCGATGCTATGGGCATGACCGGCGCCTATGCGATGCAACAGGGACGATGGTGGACACCAATCACTGCCATTTTTCTGCATGGTGGTCTTTTGCACATCTATTTTAATTTATCGTCGATTCGCCAGCTCGCACCGGCGGTGGAAGAATTTTTCGGCACGACGCGGCTTATTTTGATTTTTTTGATTTCAGGCGTGCTCGGATTCGTGGTATCGAATTTCATTGGGAATCCATTTACCATTGGGGCTTCGGGCTCGCTTTTTGGCTTGTTGGGGGCGCTGGTGTTTTACGGCCGCGACCGCGGCGGCGCTTTCGGCGCGGTGATATTTAAACAAAGCTGGCAGGGCGCGCTGGTGAATTTGGTGTTGGGATTTTTAATCCCAATTGTCAACAATTCGGCGCACATCGGCGGCTTTATCGGCGGGTTTCTCGCGGCGATGCTGCTCGGTTACACTGAAAAACGTCGCGAGAATATGACGATGCAAATCGCCGCTTTCAGCGCCATTGGCATAACCGTTATCGCTTTTGCAATTGTGGTGTGGAGAATTTTATTCTGAGCCTATTGAACAGACTGCCAAGCTTGTCGCAGGATGACAATTTAATCGGCAGCGACCTCAAGCTGCATCCCCAATTTGGCGCAAATTTCATCACAAAGAAATAGCCCTTCCGGGGTCAACTGCAAGCGTTCATCACGCCGGATCAACAGTCCGCCTTTTTCCAATTCCGGCACCAAGCCGTTGAATGTTGCATCAAACGACTGGCGAAATTTTTTCGCAAAGGCTGCCAAATCGACGCCGTGACGTTGCCGCAAACCGAGAAACGCGGTTTCAAACATCTGCTGGGATTTCGACAATTGTTCCGCACTGTCTTCCGGCAAACGCGCTGCCGTGAGCGCTTCGAGATATTTGCGCAAATTTGCCACATTCCAAAAACGCCGCTTGCCGTCAAACGAATGCGCCGAGGCGCCGAGGCCGAGATAAACACTACCGTCCCAGTATTTAATATTATGCTTGGCTTCGAAACCAGGTTTCGCAAAATTGGAGATTTCATATTGCCGGTAACCGTGGCTTTCAAGGAAATCTATGGTAAACTGGTAAAAGGCGCGTTCTTCTTCCTCGCTCAAGGGTTCCATCTCGCCCTTACGAATTTTTACGTCCAACGGCGTGCCGTGTTCAATCGTCAGATTATACGCGGAAATATGGGTCGGTTGGAGTTCGAAAGCCTGCTCTAAACTTGCTTGCCAACGCGGAATCGTCTGTTGCGGCAGCGCAAAAATAAAATCCATGTTGATATTTTCGAATCCAGCGTGCCGGGCCATCATCACTGCATCAATTGCCTGCTGTGGCGAATGTATGCGGTCGAGCCGCGCTAATTCATCCGCATGTAGCGATTGCACGCCGAGGCTCAAGCGATTGACACCGGTGGAGCGATAGCGCGCCAGTTGCTCGCTCGTCAACGTCCCGGGATTGGCTTCGATGGTGATTTCAGGATGTTGTTCAAATTGGAAGGCGCCGAAAACCGTGTCGAGAATTTCAGCAATCTGTTGGGGGGAAAGTAATGAAGGCGTGCCGCCGCCGAAGAAAATCGTGGCAAAACGTTGCCGCTGCCAAAACGGCTCCGCCGCGCGCAGGCCGATTTCTTTTTTCAACGCCGCAACATAGTCCGGAATGCGCGACGATACGCCAGCCACCGTATAAAAATCGCAATAAACACAACGTTTTTCACAGAAGGGAATATGAATGTAGAGCGCAGCGGTGGGCATTTTATTTAACAACGCAATATATATTGCCCGGTCGCTCGTAGCGGCCGGGCAATGATGAAACTCATTTGATCAAATCGCCGATCCGCAGCCAGCGCACTTTATTAAAAATTCGATAGAGCGGCGCTTGTTTATCCCACGACCAATAAATAATGAGCGCTTCGCCGACAACATTTTCTGCGGGAAGAAAACCCCAGTAACGGCTATCCGAGCTGTTGTCGCGATTGTCGCCCATCATGAAATAATGCCCGGCCGGAACTTGCGTCGGCCCGTAGTTCTCGGCGTGAAGGTTATGATCTTCGTAATGCCGAATCGTGTAGGATTGACCCTTTGCGGTGGTAACGGTGGAGAATAAGATGTAATGCCCTTCTTCAGGATCATACTCGCGCTTGAGGAACTCCTGCTTGCCTTCCGGTTTACCGTCAACATAAACCACGCCGTCTTTCATCTCAATCGTCTGCCCACCTCTCGCAATACACCGCTTGATATAATCGAGTGTGGGATCTTGCGGATATTTAAAAACGATAATGTCGCCCGTTTCCGGTTGTTTAAAAGCCGGCAGGCGCCAGAACGGCAGTTGAATATTAACAAATGGAATCCCATCCGGCGTGCGGGCGCCGTAAACAAATTTATTCACCAACAAAAAATCGCCGATGAGCAGCGTGTCTTTCATCGAGCCGGTGGGAATACGAAACGCTTGCACCACAAAAGTACGCAGCACCAGAGCTGCCAGCAACGCCACTAAAATAGCCTCGGTATATTCGCGCGCCTGGCTTTTGCTTTTCTTTTCGGACACGGCTTTGGTTTTATTCATTGGCAATACTTTTTCAGCCATGGAGACTTCCTTAATAACATTTAATTCTTGTGGGTTGCTTTGGAGCAAAATCAACATCGCAGTCCTTAAAGAGACTGCTACGAGCTTGTTACTGTTCGACTTTCAATACGGCTAAAAAGGCTTCCTGCGGAATCTCAACGCGG
>CAYUVM010000241.1:0-7033 GCA_964447935.1 uncultured Cytophagia bacterium
GGTAGAAATTTTTGTCGATTGCCTTGTGGGAAGCAAACCATCCCCAGTGATCTTTGGTGAAATCCAATCCGATTTTCCATGCCGTCAAGGTCTGGCCGGTTTGCGAGGCGTGAGTTTGCGCGAAAAAAGATTGAAAGGCCAGTGGATTACTCAACCAAATATTCGCATCCGCGCCATAAGCTTGTTGGTGGTTGCGGCCCAGATTGGCGCGGTTTGTAAACATAAGACCGACTTTGGAGCGCTGCGACACATCGCGATTAACACGAACGACAGAAAAATGCGACCGGGGCGCGCCGTTTTTTTCATCGGTCAAAATATCCAGCAAGCCCAATTCATACGGCCCCTGCTTGCCCGTCAAGCGGCCGCCCGCGAGAATCGGGACGATCTCGCCAAAACTTTGAATGCCGATTCGGCGGCTGTAAAAAAGCTGGATCGGCGGCGGGCCGAAAAAATTTTGCTCGCCGAATTGAAACGTGCTGGCACTCTCCAAAAAAAATTCGCGCTTCTCTGGAAAAAAAAGCGGGAAGCGCGTCAAGTTGATTTGCTCGACGTCGGCTTCGACCTGCGCGAAGTCAGTGTTCGCCGTCAAATCCAAAGTGAGATTCGAGCTGACGCCATATTTCACATCCAGCCCGGCGTCAAATTTTTCGCTTCCGGAGGGCCCCGGGGTGTGCAAATTTTCGCGAAAAACTTTTCCCAAAGCATACGGTTTGATTTGCAAATTACGGCCCGGTTGGAGATCCTGCAGATGCAACAAATCTCCGGCGCGCGAAACGCGCAAAAAACCGCCGAGGTTGTCGCGCGACCACGACGCCCAATTCGCCTGCTCGGTTTTGCGTTTGATGATGCGCGTGAAATTGATGCCCCAACTTTGTTCGGCCACTGAGTTGAATTTTAAATTCCAAAATGGAATTTTGAACTCCGCCGACCATCCGGCGTCATGAATTTGCGCGCGTACTTCCCAGACCCCATCCCAATCGTAGTCTGCATCAAACGCGCCATCGACGAGTTGCCCATCTTCCTCAGCGCCATTGGGGTTGGTGGCAAAAAAATAGGCATTGCGTTTGTCGTGATACGTGTCCAGCAGAAATGCGAACATGTCATCGTCTTCGAGGCCGCCGTCGCGCTGTAATTTTTGCGCCACGATTTTGTCCGGTTCACGGTCGCGGCACAAAACGCCGATGTACAAATTTTGCGCATCATAAAGCACCCGCACTTCCGTTTGCTCCGTGGAAGCCTCACCTTCCTGCGGTTGGTTCTGGCGAAAGCCGTGGGCAAACGGCGCTTCTTGCCAAAAGGGTTCGTTGAGCAGACCATCAATGTGAAGAGCAGAGTTGATTCGGTGCGCGTGCAATTGCAAGGCGGTTTCACTTTGTCCCTGCAGTATCGCCGCCCAGCCTAGCCATAAGCTCAACGCCAGAATAAAAACATCTTTTTTCATTTTACGATTTGCCAAGTTTTGACGTCACCAGGTTGATTAAAAACATTCTTGCCGGTTTAACACAAAAACCGCTTTCGCGTTTTGGGACACAGCGCTAATAGGCCTTGAGCACCACCATCGTCATATCATCGTGTTGTGGGTGGTCACCGGCAAATTTTCGAACTTCCTCAAAAGCGTGATTTAAAACTTGCGTGGCGGAGCCATTATTGAAACGATGCAAAATATCGAGAAAGCGATCAGAGCCTAATTCTTCCTGCCCGCTGTTCATCGCTTCGGTAAAACCGTCGGTGTAAAAGACCAGTGTATCGCCGGGGGAAAGTTGGAGTTCCCCTTCAACGAGAGTCTTGGTAAACAGGTCGCCCTTTTCGAGACCCAGGCCAATGCCGGCGGTTTGCAGCAAGCGGGTTTCGCTCGTGCCGGTGCTGAAAACAATTGCCGGATTGTGGCCGGCGCGCGCGAATTTCAACACGCGGCGTTTGCTGTCGAGCACGGCATAAAACATGCTAACGTACCAATTGCGCTCGATGGTGCGATACATCAAGTGATTGACTTTGCTCAAGACATGTTTGGGCGAAGAATCTTCTTCAGCGTGCGATTGCAAAATGCCTTTGGTGAGCGTCATGTAAATCGCTGCGGGCACGCCTTTGCCGGAAACGTCACCGACCGCAATGCCAAGTTTGCCGTCGCGCAAATCGACGAAATCATAATAATCGCCGCCGACTTCGAGCGCGGGCAAGCAAGCGCCGGCGATATCAAAACCAGCATAGCGTGGATTGTCTTTCGGCAACAAATGCAATTGCACGCGGCGCGCAATCTCCAACTCTTTTTGCATGCGAACGCGTTCTTTGATGCGCCGCACATGCGCCGGCTCATCTTCCGGCGTGTACTCAAACTCTTCGCCACGGCGAGCGCCGATCCAACCCATAACCAGCAGGCTGAGCAGCAGCGCGACGCCGATAATTCCAGAGCCGATAAAAAATGGTTCGGCGCTGCCAAGTAGAGGGCCGATAAAATTGAGCGTGCCGAACACGGCTCCCGAAGTCATGGTCGCCAGTAAACCGTAGCGCCAGAAAATAATGCTTTGCGCGAGGCCGAGCGCGATAAATGGAATTAAAGAAAAAGGCGCCGGCCTAAAGCTGTAACTCTCGCTGAAGAAAATTAAAAAGAAACCGTACAACACGCCTGCAAGCGCGATGGCCGGAAACGAGGATTTTAGCATTCGGCGCAGCCCCGTCACGAGAAAACCGCGGAACGTAATTTCGTCCAACAGCGTGGTGAGCAAAATAATCGCGAGCAAAGACAGAAAAGGCAAATAGCCATCAAATCCCGAGATATTATTAAAACTCAGGCGCGGCAAAACCCCCCAGAAGTGAATCATCCCGTAAATTAAAAGCTGAATAAATCCGAAAATGATTAACCCGAAAGCCAGACCCACCGGCAATTCGCGGCCGACATTTTTTGTGAGCCAGCGCCGATTAAAAATACTGTCGATGCCTGCCAACAGCCGCGGCCGATCGGTGCGGAGAACGTGCTCGCCGACGGTCCACGCGGCGAACGCGGCGAGCGCCATAATATTATAATTGAAGACGACCGAGATGCCGAGCAAAATGAATTTCGAATAAACCAAGCTGATCGGGCCAAAATTAGCGCCGAATGCAAACCGTTCCCAGATGTTCAGCGCAAAACTGAGAGCGCTAAAAAAAACAATTCCGCCCAGCCAGAGACCGGTGCGGACGCCGATCTCGCCGTCATGATATTTGCGTAAAAAGGCGATGACGGCGCTAAACAGCAACACCACATAGATGGCGACGGAAGCCGTGTTGAGCAGCAAATTGGTGGCCCCCACCACGCCCGAGGTCGTGAAGTAATTCTGCGGATTGCGGAACCAGCGAATCACACCGGCCAATTCGGTGCCGGCGATGGATACTTCCAAAACCTCGGCGCCTTCGCCCAATTCGGCGCTGGTGCGCGTAAAAATCAAACGATGATCCGTGCGCCGGCTTTTTTTTGTGCTGGAGGATTGCTCCAGTTTGAAATCGGCAAAGCGCACGCCGGGCCAATTTTGCAGGGTTTGTTGCGCCAATTGCAAAGCCGCGGCGGCGCTCAGCGTGTCGCCCCGGGCGGAATCCGGTAGCACATGCCGAAAACCCAGCAATTTCCCCGTCGGCGAAACGCGGGCTTGAAACGTTTCCTGTTGATTATCGCGCGGCACGTTGCGGTAAAAATCAAATTGCCAGTATGACAGCGGCAAATGATCGGCACGCCCCAGCGCAATGACCGGGCCGACACCCGACTTTTCCATAAGATATTCGAGGCCGAAGCCGTCATAAACATAAATTCCGCCGCTGAAAAATTCGCGCAGATCATAACCCCGTTGTTGCGCGTAATTTTCGACGATCGTTTTCGCCTCGTTACGGTTTAGTTCCGGGCGGCTGGCAAAAAAAGGGTTCACCCGTGGCATAAAAAAAACGCCGAGCGCAAGCCCGATAAACGCAAAAATAGAAAGCGCCAGACGGCGATTTAAAGAGGATTGGGGTAGACTCACTGTTCTCTTTTCCTTTTTGTAGAAATCTGCAAATTCAAGCGACGGCAGGCTTCCACCAATTCAATGATCATTTCGTAACGCACGAACGGCGTCACCAGATAAATCCCATTGAAATAATCCAGCGTGCTTTCAAGAATTTCGCTGGCAATGGTGACGCCTTCGCGGCGGGCACGCTCACCGTCGAAGCGGTACAAGCGCTCGCGCACTTTTAGCGGAATCTCGATGCCGGGCACTTCATTGTGAAGAAAATCGGCATTACGTCCGCTAACCAACGGCATAATGCCGACGAAAATTGGAATATCAAATTCCCGGGTGGCGTCATAAACCGCTCGCGCTTTGCGCCAGTCAAAAATCGGTTGGGTCATCACAAAATCCGCACCGAGTTGAACTTTCTTACGCAAACGGCTCACTTGAGTTTCAATACGATCAACATTGGGGTTAAACGCGACGCCGATGGTGAAGCGACTGCCTTGCTTCATGGTGCGGCCAGAAAACGCGACGCCCTGATTCATTTTCTTAATCATCGCAATCAAGTTGAATGAATTAAGATCATAGACGGAAGTGGCGCCGGGTTGATCGCCAAATTTAGCCGGGTCGCCGGTGAGCGCCAGCACAGTGTCCATACCCAAAGCGTATAGTCCCATCAGTTCTGATTGCAAACCGATCAAATTACGATCGCGACAAGAGAGATGCGTGATGATCGACAGCCCGCTTTTTTGTTTCGCCAAATAGCCCAGCGCCATGTTGCTCATACGCGTGATACCAAGCGAACTGTCAGCCATGGTCAGTGCGTCAATCCCCGCGCGCTTTAATTCCGAGGCCCCGCGCAGGATGTTGTCATGTTCCAAATCCCGCGGCGGATCAAGCTCAACAATGATGGTCGGCCGCTTTTTGACATTTTGCAAAAATTCCGGCGTGGTGATGGCAGGAACTTGCGGTGATTGCGGCTGCACATGCACGACAACCTGCTTTTGCCGCACGGGCTCAAGCCCGCGTAACGCTTCGGCAATGGCGCGAATGTGCGCGGGTGTGGTGCCGCAACAACCGCCGATCAAATGCACGCCTTGCTCGCGCAGGCGCAGCGCGCTTTCAGCAAAATATTCCGGGGTAGAGAGATAAATGTAACGGCCTTCGACAAACGCCGGTAATCCCGCATTCGGAAAAGCGGAGAGTAGAATGTCATTCTCCAGCGGCACTTCCCGCAGCGCGTGTAAAATGCCCGCCGGGCCTTTGGCGCAGTTAATTCCCACGACATCGGCGCCATGCTCGCGCAAACGGCGAAACGCCGTGGTGAGGTGCTGGCTATCGCGCGTATAACCTTCTTCATCGGCCACCACCTGGGCGATAATCGGCAGGCTGCTCAAACGGCGCGCTTCGAGCACCGCCATTTCGAGTTCGTAGACATGGCTGAAGGTTTCAAGAATCAGCGCATCGGGTTGAGCAACCACCAGCGCGGCGATCTGCTCGGCCAAGGTGTCGCGCATCAAAACGGTTTCGATCTCTTCGCTTTCCCGATCACGCACCGGACCAATTGAGGCCAACACGTAAGCCTGGCCATCCGCCGCGGCGCGCGCAAGACGCACCGCCGCCTGATTAATTTCGACGAGGTGATTTTCTAATCCATAGCGCGCTAACTTAAGCCGGTTGGCCGTGAAACTATTGGTTTCAATCGCTTGCGCGCCGGCTTCAACATAAGCGCGATGCAGGTTTTGAATGACGCGGGGTTGCGAGAGATTCAACTCATCAAAACTTTGCGCCAGTGGAATTCCTTTGGCATAAATCATTGTCCCCATCGCGCCGTCGCCGACGAGCAGGTTATTGCGAAGATATTCGAGAAAGGGTTGCATGTGGTTGCTGGTTACGGTTACATCTAATCGTACTCATCATCTACACTCACATTTACTGTGACAATGTTAAGTTAAAATGCAGCCGCAGAGATTACTGAATATGAAAAGAAAAACGCCGTAACTCTCTGCGCGCTCTGCGGCTAACTTAACATGGTCAAATGACTCACTGCGAACAATTTTCAAAAACAAGCCTGCGCATGAATAAAAGTGAGAGCAGGAGCATCAAGTTTATCCAACCGGTTTAACTTGTTCACGAAATGCCGAGTCCTGTTGGGCCTCTTTCCACCAGCGTTGCCATTGCAGCAGAATCTGGCGGTTGGATTTTTCCGTCGCAAAGTTGAGCACCGGATGTTGCAGTTCCCCAAAATCTTTGCCGGTCAATTGGAACAAAGCGTTGACGACCAGGGCCTGGGCTTCCGGACTACTTTCAAGTTCGAGCGTTTCGATCAACACTTGCACCATATCCAGTCGTCTTGTTCCCACGAGGTAGTTCAACAATAATTGCAAATCATTGAAATCGAGATTATAGCCGCGCCAATCCTGAATCCATAGCCCGAGCGCGGGCAACAGCCATTTATCACCGAGAATCGCCGTAACCTCGAGCAAATTGCGCAAAGCTTGTCCGGTGTGGCGTTGGCGCGCGTACTCTAAAATAATCGGAATAGCCGACGTCTCGTCTATGCGCGCCAGCGCCAAAATGGCTTCGCGCTGCACCAGCGCATCTTCGCTTTTACCGTAGCGCAGTGTCGCTTCGAGCGCGGGAATGACTTGCGGAAATTTTTCACCCGTCAACACTGCCGTGCGGCCCAGTGCCTCCGTAGCCTCGGCGCGTAAAAAAGCTTCGACGTGATTATCCAAAACCTCGATTAAATAATCCACCGTCGTTTGGCTTGGCAATTCTCCCAGCGCGCGCACCGCTTGCGGATTTTTATTTTTCCTGGCCAACGCAATCAATGCCGCGGCGGCACGCGCATCGCCAAGTATTGCCAGCGCCTCGCAAACGAGGTTTTGGATGCGCATATCGTTGACCGGCAACAACTCCAAGAGCGTCGCGAGCGCCTGGGCATGCCGGCTGCGGCCAATCGCGTGAATGAATATACTTTGCGTGGTATGCGAAGGCTGGCGGGCGCGGCTCACCAATTCGGAAAATTCCAGCAACCGCACTTGCTGCGGCTCGAGCAAAATATACGGCGCAAGTGT
>CAYUVM010000242.1:0-7020 GCA_964447935.1 uncultured Cytophagia bacterium
AGACGCAAATCTTTTCAGAGCGGATTTGAGTGAAACAATTCTTCACAATGCAAACTTACGTGGGGCAAACCTTAACCAATCATTATTAATCGAGACAGATTTTGAGAATGCAGACCTCACAGAATGTGCAGTTTTTGGAGTTTCAGCTTGGGAACTAAGGTTAAACAATGCAATTCAATCGGACCTAAAAGTCAGTCGGCATGGGAAACCGATTATAACGGTAGACAATATTGAGGTGGCTCAGTTTATATATTTATTGTTATATAACACAAAACTTCGAAATGTAATTGATACCATTACCTCTGACGTTGTAATCATTCTGGGGAGTTTTTCAGAACAACGCAAACAAGTATTGGATGCCATTAGGGCAGAACTACGTATGCATAATTACATACCAGTTCTCTTTGACTTCGATAAACCGGCTAACCAAACGACATTGGAGACTGTTTCTACATTAGCTCACCTGGCACGCTTTGTAATCGCTGACTTAACAAATGCGAGAAGCGTTTTACAAGAATTGCAAGCGATTGTTCCTGCTCTTCCATCGGTTCCGATCCAACCACTCTTGCACATTTCTGATAAAGAACCTGGCATGATCGATTCTTTCAAAAAAATACCATCTTTTTTAGCAATTTATCGATATTCAGATATAGATGGTTTACTTGCATCGTTTAGAGAAAAAGTTATTCTTCCAGCAGAGAATCATCGACTTAATAAATCTTGATAAAATAACTCATGGAAACTCTCACCGAACACAACTTAATCTACGGCTGGAACACGTACAACGGCGCGTGGAAGCCGGGCAAACCGATTGAGTTCAACGACGAAACCCTGCGCGACGGGTTGCAATCGCCGCCGGCAAAGTGAGAGGGAGTTTTCATTGCGAAAAACTTTCTAAAGCCGTATATTTTAACAAAAATAGAAAGGATTTTAGGATGCAAGTGCAACTCTCAGAGAAAGCAGCCGCGTTCATCCAGGCACAAATTGCCTCCGGAAACTATACGGATCCCGCGGCGTTTATTTCGGATATTGTTCTCAAATACGAAACGTATTATCAAAAAAAGCTCGCCGCGCTTAATCGGGAAATCGCCGTAGGCCTGGAGCAAGCAAATCGCGGGGAATGTGTAGAGTTTGATTTTGATGAGTTGATGCAAGAGGTTGACGACGAGTTAGGGTACGCCGGCGCGAAGTCATGAAGAAAGCCACGGTTTCCCCCAAGCTCGCGTTGATTTGAAAAATATTAGCTGCTACACAGACGAAAAATGGGGGCGTCAACAACGCTTTAGTTACATCAAACAGCTTCGCGATAGATTTCTCTATCTTGCTGATAAGCCACAGATGGGCAGAAAACGCCACGAGATGACTGGCGCTCCTTATAGTTATCATGAAGGCAGACATGTTATCTTCTACCGCCCCACTGCAGAGGGCATCGAAATATTGAGAATCTTGCGTGACGCCATGGATTTCTCGAGACATTTCAAAGAGCCTTATCAAAAGCTGTAAGATTCCAAATCGTAACAACATCCGCTGAAGCATTGAAGAGACAGCCCATGGAAACCTTCACCGAACACAACCTCATCTACGACTGGAACACGCACGACGGCGCGTGGAAACCCAGCAAGGCGATTGAGTTCAACGATGAGACACTGCGCGACGGGTTGCAATCGCCGTCGGTGTGCGATCCGCCGATTGCCGACAAAATTCGCATGTTGCATTACATGCACGAGCTTGGCATTCAGTCGGTTAACATTGGTTTGCCCGGGGCCGGGCCGCGCGCTCGCGAGGATGTTTTGCGGCTGGCGCAGGAAATTGTCAACAACCAGCTACCGCTCACGCCCAATTGTGCCGCGCGCACAGTCGAGGCCGACATTTTGCCGATTGTGGAAACTTCGCAAAAAGCCGGCATGGCCCTCGAAGCGGCCATGTTCATCGGCTCCAGCCCGATTCGCCAATATGCCGAGGAATGGAATCTTGATTTTCTTTTGCGCACCGTGGCCCGCGCCGTGACCTTCGCGGCGAAACACGAGTTGCCGGTGATGTTCGTGACCGAAGACACCATTCGTTCGCATCCGGATGATATTCGCGCGCTGTACTCCACGGCGGTCAATTGCGGCGCGAAACGCGTGGTTTGTTGCGATACCGTCGGCCACGCGACGCCCAACGGCGTAAAAGCGCTCATTCGCTTCGTGAGCAAAGTGGTGCATGCGATTGATCCGGCGGTAAAAATCGATTGGCACGGCCATAAAGACCGCAGCCTGTCGATGACCAACACGCTGGCGGCCATTGAAGCCGGCGCCGACCGCGTGCACGGCACGATGCTCGGCATCGGCGAGCGCGTCGGCAACACGCCGCTGGATTTGGTGCTGGTCAATTGCAAATTGCTCGGCTGGATCGACAACGATTTGACGGCGCTGAAAAATTACGCGGACTTGGTCTCCCGCGTTTGTGAAGTGCCGATTCCGGTGAATTATCCGGTGCTCGGCCGCGATGCGTTTCGCACCGGCACCGGCGTACATGCCGCGGCGATTGCGAAGGCCCAAAAGAAGGGACAAGAATGGCTGGCGGATCGCGTTTATTCCGGCGTGCCGGCGAGTTGGGTGGGGCGCAAACAAGAAATCGATATCGGCCACATGAGCGGCGAGTCCAATGTGATTTTCTGGCTGACGGCGCATGGGTTCGAAGCGAAGCGCGTCTGGGTCGAAGCCATTTTCACTAAAGCCAAAACCATTCCTCGCAACTTGACGGACGCCGAGATTCTGGCCATTATTCAAAACACCGATGTTTGAGAAACCTTTGAAAATTTATTTTGCGGGCGCGATCAGCGCGGGGCGGGAACGGCAGCCGCTGTATGCCGAGATGGTGCATTATCTCGAAACACTGGGCGCCGAAGTGCTCTCGGCGCACGTGGCCAAAACCGACGTGCTGGCCCACGAAGCGAAACTGACCGCGGAAGAAATCTTTAACCGCGACCTGCAGTTCATTGAAAGTTGTGACGGCATGATTGCAGAGGTGAGCCAGCCTTCGCTGGGCGTCGGTTACGAGATCGCGACGGCGTTGAACTTGTGGCGGCCGACGCTGTGTTTGTGCGAGCAGGGAATTTTTCTCACCCGCATGTTGACGGGAAATTCCCATCCGCGTTTGCAAATTTGCTTTTATCGCGATACGGCCGCCTGGCAGGAAGCGCTCAAAAATTTTTGCCAGGCGCTGCGGCAGCCGGACCACACGCCGCTTTACACCTAACGGGAGGGATGCCTTGAAACGGATTTCGGCAAAAAAATTTTCGCGGCTGCTGTTGCTCACCTTGTCGCTGGTTGCGCTCAGCGAGTGGGGCTGCGGCGCAAAACCCTTGCCGCGGCCCACAAATGCCACGGCCCGTGAGAACCGGCGCCGGCTTTATCCGTTGCGCGCAGAAATGAAACCGCGGCAAACCGCGCCGGCAAAACCCCGGCTCATCGAACGTTCCACCACGACGTTAACGCCGGCGCTACCGTCCCGCGAGACAGCGTCGGTGGATGATGCCGACAAAGTGTTGCCGCGTCCAAACCTAACTCCAGATCGGACCGCACTGCCGGCGACGCCATTTCATCCCGATCTCACTTTTCAAAAAAACAAAGCCGGGGAGCGGGAAGCGGTTTATCGGTTGAAAAAGGGCGAGGCGCTTTACAGCGCCGTGGTGGTGCGCTTTACCGGACGTGTCGATGCCGATGACGTCAATGCCATTGCGCTAAAACTTTTAGAATACAATGGCATTCGCGACGCCACTAAAATTGCGGACGGCACGGCAATTCGAATTCCCGCCCGCTACCTCGATGAAGATATTCTGCGCGGCAAGGCGCCGGCAACACCGCGCGCGGCCGGGCCGCTGGTGAAGCCGCGCCGGCCCTCGCGGGAGGCGTTGCATGTCATTTTGGATGCCGGCCACGGCGGCAACGATCCCGGCACCATAATGCGGGGCTGGGTGGAAGATGAAATCGCTTACGACCTGATGATTCGCATTAAACTCGGCTTGCAAGCGCGCGGCGTGAAAGTTTATTCTACGGTGCGCGATAAAAAAACCGGCGATCAAGTTAACAGCGGCGGCACGCTCGCCAACAATCGCGACGAGTATGTGAAGGTGACGCCGGAATATTACATGGCTGACAGCCGCACCGCGGTGAATTTGCGGATATATCTGATTGAAGATCTTTACCGCTGGATGGTGCAACGCGGGATTCCGCCGGAAAATATCTTTCTCATCAGCATTCACCTCGATCATCTGCATCCGACGCTGGACGGCGCGATGATTTATTTTCCCGGCGCCGCGGAACGCGCCAGCCAATACAAAGCCACGGGCAGCATTTATCGCTCGTACAAAGAGGGCCGGCTGGGCACCATTTCTTTTTCACGCCGGGAGATCGAGACTGCTGAAATCGCCAGTGAAAATTTTGCGTTCGATTTGATCGAGCACTTTCGCCGGGCGCAAATTCCGGTGCATGAATATGAGCCGGTGCGCAGCTATGTTTATCGCCATGATGACAAGTGGACGCCCGGGATCATTCGGTACAGCCGTGTGCCGACGTCGGTTTTGCTGGAAGCAGCCAATCTTTCCAATCGCGATGATTTGTGGCGGATTCGCTCCGCCAATTTCCGGCAGCGGCTGGCCGAGGCCGTGGTGAAAGCGGTGGTGGCGCAGAAGTGACCAGTAAGCAGTTTGACCGTTTTCCGTGTTTTATAAAGTAATGTCTAAAGTCAAACCCACACGTATCGTGCTGCATCTCGACATGGACGCGTTTTATGCGGCGGTCGAGCAGTTCGATCATCCAGCGTATCGCGGCAAACCGGTGGTGGTTGGCGCCGATCCGAAAGGCGGCACCGCGCGCGGCGTCGTGTCCACGTGCAGCTACGAGGCGCGAAAATTCGGCATTCATTCGGCGATGCCGATTTCACAGGCGTACCGGCGCTGTCCTCACGCGGTTTATGTGTTTCCGCGTTTCCCGCGGTATCGGGAAATTTCCCAGCAGGTGATGAAAATTTTGCAGGAGTACTCGCCGCAGCTTTTACAGATCAGCATCGACGAGGCGTTTATCGAGATCACGCAAACCGCCAACTTTCACGGCGGCGCCAAAGCTTTAGCGGAGAAATTGAAGGCGCGCATTAAAAACGAAATCGGCCTCACGGCCTCAGTTGGGATTGCGCCAAACATGTTTACCGCCAAAGTTGCGTCAGATTTACAGAAGCCGGATGGCTTGACGATTTGCGAGGCCAGTCAGGAGAAAAACTTTCTCGCGCCGCTGCCGATTAAAAAACTCTGGGGCGTCGGCCCCAAAACCGAAGTGCAATTGCAGAAATTGGGCTTCACCACCATCGGCCACGTGGCGCAATGCTCGCAAAAAATGCTGGCGGAAAAGTTAGGCAAATGGGGCGCGCATTTGTGGGAGCTGGCGAACGGCATCGATGAACGGCCCGTGGAAGACTGGGGTCCGCGCAAATCCATCAGCCAAGAACACACGTATGATCAAGACGTCGCGGACAAAAAAATTATTGAAGGCACGATTTGGAAGATCAGCGAAAATTTGAGCGCCGACATGCGCCGGCTGGATTTAAAAGGGCAAGTATTGACGTTAAAAATCCGCCTGGAAGGTTTTGAAACCTTTACGCGCCAACGCAAATTCGCCGAATACGTGAATGACGCGGAAACCCTGCGCGCGCTGGCGCTGGAGCTTTTTCGAAAATTCGATTGCCAGGGAAAAAAAGTTCGCTTAATCGGCGTCGGCATGTCGCATCTCAACAATACCGGCGGCGAGCAACTGAGTTTGTTTCAATCCGATGACGGTCAGCAACGCCGCGACCGCGTGGCCAATCTCCTGGAAACGATTCGCGACAAACATGGCGAGGAAGCCGCGACGCGCGCGAGTCTACTGCAAACAGAATAACGGTGAATTGGATTGAACAATTTTGATTCATCAAGAGCAGCAAGCTTGCGATTCCCCCAATTTCATGTAGATTGCGCTTTTCTAATTATTCAACTCGCTTACGCAACATAAGGAAATAAGGCGCTATGCAAACCCTCCACAATTTTTTCCCAGCGTTTGTGCCTTCAATTACATCATCATGTCCATTGCCGGGAATATTTCTCCGTCCGCGAGCGCTTATGGGATTAGCGCTTCTCTGCGGGCTTGCCGGTTGCGCGCAGAAAACCAAATTTCAATCACCGACGCCGGTGGTGGCCGAATCTCAAACGACCGCGCTGCCGCGTCACGGCAGCAGCGCCAGCCAGTGGATCGACCGGACGGCAACGCTTGCACCGGACGCCGCCGTTCCCGCCGCCGGCGAAGACTGCGCGATGATTTATGATCCGGTGCAGCATCGCATTATTTTATTTGGCGGCAAAGACAATACGAATCAAAATTTGAACGAGACCTGGGCATTGGATTTGGCGCAAAATCTTTGGCAGAAACTGGCGACGACGGGCGAGCCACCGCCAGCGAGCGAAGATCACACGGTCATCTACGATCCGCTTGGCCAACGCATGATTTTGCAGGGCGGCGAAGACGGCCTAACCACCAACAAACTCTGGGCGCTCGATTTGCGGACCCAACAATGGCGCAACATGACCGATTCCACCGCGCCGGCCCGGGAAGATCACTCGGCAATTTACGACAGTTTTAGCAAACGGATGGTGATCTTTGGCGGGCAACAAAATGACGGCCAATTTGTTCGCACGAATCTCAATGATCTCTGGGCGCTGAATCTCGATCCCACTTCACCGTACTTTGAGCAATGGCAAAGTCTGACGAGCAAAGATAACCTGCCGCCCGGCCGCAGCAATCATGTGGCAGTTTACGACGAGAGGAAAAACCGCATGGTGATTTACGGCGGCTGGGATAAAGATCAAAAAGTATCGTTCGACGATACGTGGGCGTTTTATTTTCCGAAGATTTCTTATGCGCCCGGCAGATGGCGCCAGCTCAAAGCCCGGCAATCTTATCCGCCGGCGCGGCGCCATGCCACCGGCGTTTATGATGCGACCCTAAATTGGCT
>CAYUVM010000243.1:0-6984 GCA_964447935.1 uncultured Cytophagia bacterium
TCCACCACTCCAATCCGGACCATGCGGCAAAGGGTATCGGCACCATTTTTATTTTAGGTGATTTTGGTTTTGCGCTGATTCGGCCGCACCACTAAAACCGAGCACGGGGCTTCCTGGACGACGCGATTGGTGTTGCCGCCGAGGATAATCTCCAACAAACGGCCGTGACCGTGGCTGGACATCACGATTAAATCGACTGCCGTTTCTTCGGCAAGACGAATGATTTCCGCATAGGGCTTCTTGCCGTCGCGAACGAAAAATTTTACGCCGAGTGTTTTTTGCAGCGCCGGAGAAATCAGCTTGCGCAATTGCGCCTCGGCGGCGGAAAATTTTTTCTCATTGTAAGCTTTCACACTACCCACGCTGACACGGAGCATGATCATTTCTTCATCCGTCGAGGGCAAGGCATCAATAACCGTCATCAGCATGAGTTTAGCGTTGTTCGATTTGGCCAGATCCACTGCAACCGAAACAGCGCGATTGCTCACTTCCGATAAATCGGTGGGCACCAGAATCTTGCGTAATTTTGCCATGATTTTCCCTGTCAAGAATAATGGTTTCTGCCATTAAGATTCGAGCGAGTCATCCCTCTCGGGATCCTCTTCCAAACTTTCTTCGGCCACTTCCGTTTCGAGTGTATCAGCAGCGGAGTGCGGCGGCGGTTCCACTTTCCGGGCAAAGGTGAGAAATCCCGTATGTCCGATCATGCGCAATTCCGGCCGCACCGAAAGCCCGTCAATATTCCACCGGCGCAGCAGGGTTTCGAGCGTGAGCACATCAATGAAACACCGCGCCTGCCGTAAAGCCTCACAAAAAGATTTGACCTGGATGACGGTGGGGGAGTAACTGCAAATCATTGCGCCGGGGCGCAAATGCGGCACCGCGAGTGGAACCACCTGCCACGGCTCAGGCAGATCCAGAATGAGTCGATCCACTGCAGTATCCACAAAGCTTTCGTAGATATTAATTTCGCGCACGGTGTGATTCGGGGCCGCGCCTAAAAAATTGTGCAAATTTTTTCGGGCGTTATTGATAAAATCCTGCCGAATGTCATAACTAATCACTTGCCCGGACGGCCCGACCGCGCGCAACAAGGCGGTCGCCAACGCGCCGGAACCATGCCCGGCTTCCACCACTTTCGCACCGGGATAAACGTCGGCATATTGCAAAATAATGCCGAGATCTTTCGGATAAATCACCGTCGCGCCGCGCGGCATGTTGACCACATGATCGTTGAACGTCGGGCGGAAAACCCAAAACGGAATTTTCCGCTGTGAACGCAACAAGAACGCTTCCGTGCGGCCGATAATCGTGTCTTGCGGCAATATTTCGCCGCGAATGTTGGTTTGTTTGCCGGCTTGCAAAACGCCGTAATAAACCCGCTGCTTGCGATCTAAAAGAATAAACGGATCGCCTTCCTGAAATGGGAGTTTGGGGTCTTTCATGGGTCCATTCGTAAAATCTTTTGTATCGTGTTCGACAAAGTCTGCTCAATGAGTGACGGCAGGTTAAGTTTGGCTTCAAATTCTTGCACGACGGGCAGCTTGGCGCGCGTCTCCGGATGCGGTGGCACAAAAAGCGAGCAACAATCTTCAAACGGCTCAGTGGAAATTTCAAACGTACCGAGGCGTTGCGCTGCCGCGATGATTTCCTGTTTGTCGTCGCCGGCCAGTGGCCGCAGAATCGGCAGGGTGGCGGCTTGATTGATGACATTCATATTCACCAGCGTTTGGCTTGCCACCTGCGAGACGTTTTCGCCGGTGATCAACGCATAGGCGTGATTTTTGGCGGCAATCATCTCCGCGAGGCGCACCATCGCGCGGCGATAGAGAATGACGCGATACGACGGCGCGGCATTCGCAACAATGTGTTGTTGAATTTCAGCAAACGGCACGAGATACAATTTGGAACGGTATTGATACGTGTTCAGCACCTCGACGAGGCGCTCGACATTTCTCTGCGAGGCGGCGCTGGTAAACGGCGCGCTGTGAAAGTGCACAAAAATCAGCTTAATCCCGCGTTTCATCATTTTAAACGCCGCCACCGGCGAGTCTATGCCGCCGGAAATCAAGCACACGGCACGCTCGCTGGTGCCGACCGGCAACCCGCCGGGGCCTTCCAGGCGATTGGTATACATTATCGCGTAGTTGTCGACGATTTCGATGCGCAAGATCAACTCGGGTTGATGCAGATCGACGCGGGCCGGCAAATGATGCAGAATGTGCTCGCCGACTTCCGCGTTGAGTTGCGGCGAGGTAATCGGGAAATGTTTTTGGCTGCGTTTGGTTTCAACTTTAAAACTGGCGAATTTTTTTCCGGTGAGTAAATCCAGCGCGACGGCTTTGATCTCCGGCACGGCTTGTTTTAATTGCACCGCCGGCGCAAAATAGGCGATGCCAAAAATTTTTTTTAAGGCGGCGATAACCTTTGCTTCATCAACGCTGGAACTGAACAGGCATAACAGGCGTCCGGATAGCCGCAGCACGTCTTTGACGCCGAGATGATTGGTGGCCCGCAAAATATTACGGCGGAGCTGCATTTCAAAAAAACGCCGATTGCCGAGTTTGAGCGCGATTTCATGATAATGAATCACCACGCCGTTGACAAGGGGCTTCGGAGCGATTGTTGTGAGCAGATTTACACGTTCGGCCGGAGCCGGCGTTGTTGTAAAATTTTTCGTCATTAATCCATTCAAATAGAATTTTCCTGAAGCACAAATTGCTGCGCAATCCGATATCGAGTTATAACATATAAAAAAAGCATAGGAATAGCAAGGGAAAGCTGCGTTGATAAAACTGATCAAGCACTTGAATGAATTGGAAATTATCAGGTAGTGACGGACTGGTGCGGGAAGCATTGCTGGCTAAGCGATGGGCGAAAATTGAGGAGAGAAAAGACAAAGCTCTGGCTGGACGTCATATCCAGCCAGAGCCGAGGATGGTTAAAGGCCCCACATGAGGCCAACCGTGGCAACATAAAAGTCGTTCTTCAACTTACGGCTGCCGGGCAGTGTTTTAAAATCATAATTGAGAAAAACATAACGAATATCAGCCGCCAGCTTGGACTTACCACCGATGGGTAATTCCGCGCCGCCGCCAAAGTGCCAGCCGAATTCTTGTGTGGTCTCATCTTTAGCGGCGTTCAGCCCGAGCCGGGTTTGATCATAATCCAACGTGGTGTTATACCAACCGGCGCCGATTGTGCCGTGAATGAACGGCAACGGATAAATCAACGCTGACGCCATTACCGGCCAACTTCGCACCGTCAAAGCGCCATCGGAATATTTTTCCTGGCGGTAATTGATGGTGCCTTCAACGCCGAACGTCGAGGTCAATTTCAGACGCAGGGCCGCGCCGAACGTGACTTTTCCTGCATCGGCATCTTGGGCTTTTTGATAACCCACCTGCGGTCCGAACTTAAGGCTTTGCGCGCCTGCCAAACCGGCCGCGCCGATACAGAACATTAAAATGAACAGCATTTTTTTCAACATCATAACCTCCGAACATGTATGAAGGGGGTGCTATCGTGTAAGCGCGAACAATTATTCTTCAATCATTTTATACTCCGCCTCGGTGCTGAAGTTCAATGAACAATCTTTTAAAACCAATGCGAGTTAAAACGTGACGCCGCCTCCCAGCACGAGTTGTGAACCATCATCAACGCGCACTTTAACTTGCACAAAGGGGATGGCGCCCCGGCGGCCAAAACTTGCGCCCATCAGCAGATTCAAACCGGTGTCGGTGTTATTAAAATCTTCCACAGAAAAATGGCTGATGCCCAAACCGCCGCCGAGCCAGAAAATCGTGGTGGAGCGCGAGGGCAGATCATAATGCAGATCGGCATTGATTGTGAACAACGAGCCGCGCTCAACCAAAATATATTCAAAGTTTGGATTGAACATCCAGCCGCGCTGAATTTTGTGAACCAAGTGAGCGCCGAGAAAAGGCTCGTCCTGATCCAAATAATAGCCGCCGCGCACACCGAAACGGGTTTGCGCTGCAGCGCTGCCAAAACTCAGCACGCTCAAAAGCATGCCAGCAAAAAGCGTTATGAGGAATTTGTGCTTCATCGGTTTCTCCTTTTCTGGGTTGAGAATGAAAACACGCCGCGCAAAATTTTACTGCGCCGCCGCGTGCGCGAAGTGCTTTTCGAAAATTCGGTCGTGATGAATGCGGAGCAAATCGCCAAGCTGATCCGCATGCGAGACGACGCGTTCGTCCGAGGCTTCGCCGAGCGCGGTTTCGGCGGCGAACGAGCGATCATTGAATTTTCGCAATTCGTAAATGCGGGTGACAAATAAATTGTTGCGACACGGTAATGAAATAAGCCCAATTAGCCGCTGCACCGACGGGGCTGAAAATTTTTTGCGACCGAACATAAACCGTTCTCCTCGATTAGGCCTGGTTACTGGTAAATTCTGTTACGGATTGTTCCTGAGCTTCCCAACTTTTTGAAAACCGCGACGCCACCGCTCGGGCGATGGCAGGGTTGTCGCACAAATCTAAAGCATAGTGGTAAGCTTCGAGATAAATCGAACTGCCAAATTCATCCGGCAACTTGTCTACTTGTTGAGCGTTGGCTTTAGGCTTTTGCCACAACCGCGCTGCTCCTGCACTTGTTTTTTTCATTTTACGCTTTCAGCAATTTAAATTTTCATTATAACCCAAGCGATAAGGTTTGGCGGCCCGCCGGATGCGCTGATGACGCCAGGGAAAAATTCCCAAATTGGGCGGACCGCCATTGGATTTTGATAAACTTGCCTTTTGTAACGCATCAAGCTTTCATGTCGTATCACGCGTTTTTCTGAATGTAGAACAAGCAAGTACAATGCCAAAACGTTTTTGACAAAGTATACAGGTTGGAATGGTAGAATTTTTTTGGGGTTAACGCCGCTATTTAAACGGAAGCAGTAAAAATCAGGAATGTGTAGAGTCGGTAAGAATTACTCTTTTAGCTTGGTTGCCGCTATATAAAAACTACTTGGCATACAGAGAAAAATTTTCAAATCTCAAGTTCAAAAACTGCTTTGAATCAGAATTTTACGCAAATCGTAAAATTTTTGTGAGCGGGATTTGACGTCGTAATTTCTAGAAACTTCACTACTGCCAGATGAAAAGTTTTTCGTGCTGGCGGCATATTTCTTTCGTTATGAAGTTTTAGTTTGACAATGTTAAGTTAGCCACAGAGCGCAAAGAGATTTACGACATTTTTCTATTCATACTCAGTGAATCTCTGAGACTGTATTTTAACTCGACACTGTCAGGTTAGTATTTCTTATCCAATTTCACGCCCGCATAATAATGTTGGAGAATCTGCACAAAATTTTGTCCGCGCAGCGCCATTGCCGCCGCGCCGGTTTGACACATACCGACGCCGTGGCCCCAGCCGGCGCCGAGAATTTTAAATTTGGCAAAGGCGCCATTGCGATCGCGGCCGGATTTTTCAAAGGTGATACAGGCGCTCCACAAGGTTTTGTCGGCGAGCGCTTGCCGGATCGCCAGCTCGCGCGTGATTTCAAAGGTTTTTTTATCGCCAACGACACGCAGGCGAATCAAGCGGCCGGAAGGCCCGCGCTGCAACGGCACGAGGTCCTTCAACTCGCCGAAATCTTCGCCCGTGCGCTTGCGAATAAAATTCTGCAATTCCTGGCGCGTGTAATTCAATTCCCAGCGAAAATATTTTTTGGTGTATTCCAGCGCTGCGGGAATTTCGCCTTGCAATGTATTGCAATACACATTCGGTTTGGTGGTCACCCAACGCAGCAAGGTGTTTTCATCTTGCAGTGAATTTCCCAGCAGATCGGGCTTGCCGTTGCCGTCAAAAATGTCGCGCAGATACGGCTACGGCTGACCGCTCCAGACGTTCTCATTATTCTCTGTGTGGCCGCCGCAAACCCCGGCGTAATTCGCTTCGATGATCACGCCGTTCGCTTTCATGACCAGCCCCGCCGTCGCCGTCACGGCCTGGGTGGTGGTGGCTTGTTCGCGATTAATGCCGCTGTAAACCTGGCAATGCACATCCGCGCAGAGATCAAAACCGTCCTCGAGATGGCGGGTGCCAACTTTGGCGAAAATTTCATTGCGCGCTGCCACGGCCTGCGCTTTCAAAGCCTCGGCTGGAAATGCATGCGCCATTTCCGAAGGCACCACGCCGCGCACGTATTCTTCGAGCGGCAGAATATTCACAATCGTTAATTTGGAAAAACGATCAATGAAAACTTCCAGGCGGCCACGATACGCGCGGGCTTCCGTGCCTTCCCAATGAAACCCCGAGCCAATCGGCACGTTGGGAATTTCCAGGCGGCTGGTGATGATTTGAAACCCGCTGGGCAATTGATACGCTTGATTGGTCTCAAGGTTTTTCAACTCTAAAATGCCTGTGGCGTCTTTTTTCACGTCTTCCCACAACTCGGTTTGAACCCGGTCAGCAATTTCTTTTTGTCGGGCCTGCGCCGCTTCGCGTGTTGCAAATTTTTCACGTAACGCAACCTTATAAATCGTCGCTGCATTCTGCGCCACCCACAACCGCGCCAAGTCCGGCCGTTCTTCGAGCATACTCGGCAGCAGGCCGGCGTCCACCACTTTGTTGAGTTTGGCGCGAGCCTCGTCTTTGTTGCGCGTCGACGCGGCCAGCAGGCGATATTCAATGCGCGCCGGATCGATTTGTTTGATCGACACCAGCCAGCGTTGCCCCGCAAGGTTGCGCGCGATCATGCGTCCTTTCGGATGCCGCAGCGAAAAACTTTCCGGCGTTTGCAAACGCAGCTCGCTGATGTTTTGCAGCAGGCCAATGCGCACAATCGGGTCATTGCCGACATCGTACCGCGCCACCGGCCCGAGACAGGCGGTGAGGGCGAGAAAACTCGCCAGCAATATTCGAGCAATAAACTTTCTCATCATACAAATTCAATTGTAATTAAAAACAAAAACCCTAACGCGGACGAGCCGCAACCAAAAGAGATTAAACACAGAGAAAACGGAGCAA
>CAYUVM010000244.1:0-6980 GCA_964447935.1 uncultured Cytophagia bacterium
CTTTGTATATTCGTCTACTCTTGCATTTTTTTTTTTTTTTTTAAGAACCGGGTAGGTTCGCGAGTATACCTCGGAGAAAATGCTGCGCGAAAGAGCGGAGGAGATCTCAGCTCTCCATCCTGTTAGTTACTTTTGTTTTGACGAACTGCCGTGATGGCGGAGCATGGTCGAAAGAAAAGTAATCTCACCTCATCAATCTGTACAAAAGCAAGCCGTTTTACCGGCACCAAGCTTTTTTGTTGTGTAAATCATTTCTCGTCCGTTGCTGAATTGTGAACGGCGCGGCGCCTTTTTCTCTGTTTGCGACTGACGCCGGGTTGATAATCAATTCTGGATGCGTTGATAGGTTTATTTTAAGGTATGGAAGCTTGAAAAAATTTATCCAATTCATCCTCAGTCTGGCGGTGCTGCCGTTCTTATTGCCCTGGTACCTTTCGGAAAAACTGTTTGAGTACCTGGTGCAGCCGCTGGTGTTTCGAAAATATCGCCTCGAGATCGGCAAGCGCAAAAAAGTGGTCGCGTGGCTGCTCGTGCTCACGCCGTTGGCTGGGCTCGCCGTCTATCTGATTAAAACGTCCTACGCCTTTTATCTCACCAAAGGCTCGCTCCGGCTCTTTGCACTGCATGGTGTGGATTTACTGATTACCGTTTATAACGATGCGGTTCGGCTGTTGGCACAGTTGCTTCTGCCCCTGAATACCGTTCTCATTTATCGTCAGGGCGGTGAAGTGAACTGGACATTGCTGCTTTTTTCGTTTTACGCTTTATTGGTGCCGGTGCTGCTGGTGTGCAATATCGGTTTTCGCTGGGTCGCCACCACCCGCTCGCTCAAGCAGGCCGTCAAGCTGCGCAATCAGGCGGTACGCGATGTCAATATTGTCCGATTTGCTGAAATAGCGAAGGACGACGAAATCTTTTTTGGCATCGATATTAACCGGCAGGGGGCGCCGTTTTTTGCTAAAACTAAATGGTTGCAGGGGCACGTGCAGGTGATCGGTTCGCCGGGCAGCGGCAAAACCGAGAGTATCATTCAGCCGTTGTGGTTTCAATCCGTGCGGCGCAACGTGCCGACGTTTGTGCTGGATGGCAAAGCCGGTGGGCAAAATATCGACCGGCTGTATACGATTGCCAGTTCGCTCGCCCAGGGGCATGAGATTATTTATTTCAACCCCGCCGATCCGGACCGTTCGGCCACTTACAATCCGCTGCGCCGCGGCAATATTGCCGAAATTAAAAATCGTTTGCTCGTTAGTTTGAGCGCCACCAATATTTCCGCAGCCACGCGCGAACGGTTGGATTACTATCTCAACCTCGCGTTGCGCGCCATCAAGGAAACCGGCGCGGTGCTGACGCTGCATGAACTGGCGCAATATTTTCTCTCCAAAACCCATGTGCATGATCAACTGCGCCGCCTCAACGATCGTTATGTACACGACGGCGTGTCGGACTGGCTGAAAAATTACTCGACGTTTCAAACCGAAACCGCGCTCTTCGCCGAGTTGCTGCGCGAGATCGACCAATCGGAATATGCCTGGCTGCTCGACACCGCCGAGCCGGATTTGGATATTCTCGAGGTTTATCAAAAACGCAAAGATTGTTATTTCTCTCTCCCCATCGGCCCCGGCAATACGGCGATGAATTTTCTTGGCCAGCTTATTCTCGGCGACGTTCTCGCCACCTTTCACCAACTCGGCATGCAGGGCCAGCAGGCCAATATCAAAACCGGCGACGGCCTGCTCATCATTGATGAGGTGGTAAAATTTCTCAATCCGCAATTTATTGAATTGCTGCGGGTCAGCCGGAATATCGGCGTCAGCGTTTGTTACACCAATCAATCGCTGGCGGAGTTGGAAAATCCGGAGTTGCACCTCACGCGCGCGTTTGTCGATCAACTGGTCGATCACACCAATGCGATGTTTTGTTTTCATCTCGGCAGCCCGGAAAGTATCGACGCGATTCTGAATCGCATCGGCCCGGAGCGAAAAATCGAGGTCGTCAGCCCGCCGAGCGGTAAAGCCGATAAAAAAGAAAAGAAGGACGAACCGAAAACGCCAAACAAAGAAATCGTCATCGACCCGAAATTTCTTCGCCACCTCGAAGTCGGGCGTTGTGTCGCCTTCGTGCGCCAGCCGCGCGTTCTGGGCGTTTTGAAAACCGGCTATTTTAAGTTCGATAAATTGCTGCCGTACGTTCGACGCGAGGGTGAAGCCAAGGCTTTGAAACGTTAAATTTTTGCTCATTTTTGGACAGCGAAGTTTGATTTTGAGCAAATTCTTTGCTTTGATGCTTTTGATGTTGCCATCGGAGCTTGCTAATTATAGGCTTGGGTGCGATTATTCGCGCCGCGGCGATGGCATCTTGCTTGCAAGTTTTAGTCATTTACCAAAGGGCCTGGCAATTTTTAATGCCCTTGGCGTATTTGTCACTCAGCGCGTCTTGTGTACTAAATTTTTTTAAAACAACATTTCCCTCAACCCCTTCATAAATTCACGGAGGAAAATATGCAGACGATTTTTCAAGCCTTGAACAACATTATCAACGCCGTGGTACTGATTGCCTCGTTGATTCTCGTTGTGGCGTTGATCAACGCCGGCCTCAACATGGCGAGCGCGGACGGCGGGCGGCAGGAAAAGGCGAAAAAACAAATCATCGGCATCGTCATCGCGGCCATTCTCATTTTCGGCGCTAAATTCATTGTGCCCGCGATCATCAATCTTGTTCCCGGCGCCACCGGCGTGGCGTTTTAAGCTTGTAGTCGCGCCTTCAGGCGCTGAATCTCTCAAATTAGGAACAGTGACCCCCTGAAGGGGTTACTACGAACATCATGGAAGAAAAATGTTATCGTGACTTGCAGAGCCGGGGCGAGATTGCCGGCGTCGGCCTTTTCGCCCTGTTTGCGCTGGTGGGGGTGCCGATTGTGCTGTTTCCGATTTTTACGTTGTTGCAGGTAAATTTTTTTTATATTCTCGTGCTTGATCTCATTTTGTTTTTCTTGTTTCGATTAGGCAATCGGGTTTCACCTTTCGAGCACGGGCTGTTGTCGTTTCTTTGTTTCAATTTCTTCTGGCCGCGAAAATTGTCGGCGTATCGTTTGGATGAGCGCGAGTATTTGGTGCAAAAGCAATAGATTGGCGCGGCGTCGCGTTGCTGGATTGGGGGAAAACTAATTTCGCCTTTTACAAAATATGGCCTATATCAAACTGACTGAACACCACCTCCATCACGAACGGCCGGCGCTCGCCAAAGCGTTGCCGTATCTCGATCTGCTCGACGATTTTGTGATCAAGAAAAACGGCAACTTTGTCGCCGGTTTCGAGATTTTGCCGCTCGATAACATGGGCATGTCCATCGATGATTATCGTACGCTCGGCACGCGGCTGGAAAATGTGTTGAATCAGGTGGCCGAGGGCGTCAATCTGCAATTTTTGTACGACTTCGATTATTACCCGTACAAAAATGATTTCGTCTACACCGACGATCACGCGTTGGATTTTTTCAAATTTCGCCGGCATCAATATTACTCGTTTTATAAATACCTCACCTGCCGGATGCATCTGTTTGTGGATTTCGACGCCGGCCATACTTTGCGGATGCCGTACAATATTTTAATGAACGCCACGACGGCCACGCAACGTCTGCAACAAGAGCACGACAAGCTGGTGATTGAAAAGAATCACGATCTTAAAACGCTCAAGGCCAACATCGAGAACACCGGGGTTCGTTTGAAGCGCTTGAAAAATGCCGAGCTGGCGAATGTGTTGTACAAAGCGCTGAACTTGACTGCGGAAGATTTTACCGGCCAACTGTCGGGCCGGGCCATTAATAACGAATTGGCCGGCCGCGACTATCAAATTGAAAAAGGCTATTTGAAAATCGGCCAACAATTTGTCGCGTGCCTCTCGCTCAGTTTGCTGCCGGAAATGACGCGCTCGCATTCGAGCTTTAATGGCATTCCGCTGCCGTATATTTTCCCGCTGCTGCACAGCCTGCCGTTCCCGCATCGGGTTGCGCTGTCCACGCAGAATTTGAATATGGAAAAAGAAACGGCCTCGTTGTCGCGGCAATTGAATTTTACGCGTTTTATTATGGGCTTCTCGCGTAATCGCGAGGGCCGCAAGAGTGAAGTCCGCTACCGCCAGCTCAATGATTTGCTCGACGAGATTTATCATCAGCACAAAAAGCTGGCGAGCCTCAGCTTGAATGTGATTATTTATGACACCGACCTCGAGCGGCTCAATCAGAAAATCAATCACGCCAATCTCGCGTTTAGCGCGATTGACAAAGCGCAGGCGGTTTTGGAAACGCTGGATGTGATGCCGATTTTTGTAAGCTGTTTGCCGGGCAATTCCTCGGAAAATTATCATCGGCTCATCGTCAAAACTTCCAATGCGGCGCAATTTGTCAACCTCACCAATTTCAATCGCGGCTATCATCACGGCATCGTGCTGAAGAACCGCAACAGTGAGCCGATTCTATTCGACTATTTTGAGCCGCAGCTTAATTCGTGGAACAGCATCATCGTCGGCCCGACCGGCACCGGCAAAAGTTATTTGATGCAGGCGTTGCTGCTGCAATTGCTCGAACAGGGCGTAAAAATTTTCGGCCTCGACGTCGGCGGCGTCGGCGATACCGGCGGCTCGTATAAAAAAATGATCACGCTGCTGAAAGGCCGTTACGTCGAGCTGAATATCGACAACCCGATTCCACTGAATCCCTTCGCGCTCATCGGGCAGAATTTTGATACGAAAAAGCAGCTTTTTCTCCGCGCGTTTATTGAGAAATTGATTTTAGAGCGCGAGCAAACTTCGATTTCCAAAGTCGAACAGGCCTTCATCACCAAAGCGCTGGAAAAATATGTTGCCGAATTTCGCGGCCGGCGCAATCTCAAAACGTTTGTTGATTTCTTTGCGCAATTGAGCGACCCCGAAGGTTATGTCGACGTGAAGTTGTTGGCGCGCAAAATGTACATGTATACCCACGGCGAGTACAGCCGCTTTCTCTGCGCCGATGACATGGTCGATATTCGCGAAGATCTCGTGTGCTTCGATTTGAAAGGCCTCGAGTCGCATCCGGATTTGCAGGGCATTATCGCGATCATCATTACCGGCCTGCTGTGGGAATTGATGGAACGCCACATTGCCGATCACAAAGTGATTTTCGCCGACGAGTTGTGGAAAGTGCTCGGCGATAACAGCACTATCGGCCATCTCGTGGTCGAACTGTTTCGCACCGCGCGTAAAATGGGTGCGGGCATTTTTGCGATCTCGCAGTCGATTGAAGATATTGAAAAGGTAAGTTTCTCTTCGCCGATCAAAGACAACGCGCTGAATCATTTTATTCTCGCGCACAAGCCGAAACAGATGGATTCACTCAGTCGCGCCTTTGGTTACGGCGAGCGGGAACTCGCGCTCATTTCCAGCTTGCAACGCGGCGAATTCTTCCTCGACCGCGATGGCCGCATGACCGTGTTGAAAGTTGACATGAGTGTTTTCGATCATTATCTTTTTACGACGAACCGTCAGGAAAACAACTGGCTGGAAGCGAAGCTGGATAAGAACAAAGGCGATTTGTTGAAAGCGATCACCGAGATGGCCCGCGAAAAGGAGAGTGAACATGAGTTGTCGCCGTACCTGCTCTGAAAACCGCAGAGCGCATGGCGCAGAGGGCATGGCGCGCAGCGCGCGACACGGAACATTTTTCTCCATTTGCTTTGCGCTCTGCGCTATGCGCTTTGCGGCGCCAGCCCATGCGCAGTTCCTCGATCCGCAGAACGGCGTGATCATCAGCGTGCTGCGCGAGATTTCGCTGAAAAATCAGCTCGGCCTGGAAGAGCAACGGATGCAGACGGCGAAAATGGTGCAACAACTTAAACAGTTTTATGACACCTACACTCTGTTGCGGCAGGACGTTGAGTTTACGCAAAGCTTGTATCGCGATTTCAAAGCAATTGACAATATGCGTTTGAATAATTCCTTCGCCGTTTCCAATTTTATTATGAATGCCGACCGGCTGAATTATTGGTTGCCCGGCGTGACGCAGGATATTAGCCGCTCGACGATGGACACGCAGGCGTTGTTGAACAATGCCGATGAGCTGCGCCGAACGTATGAAAGCTTTGCGCTGTCAACGCAAGACACCGATGCACCGCAAGACGCGGAGACGCGCCGGACGAACGCCATTCTCGGGCAGGAGGCTTTTTCGCGCGCGTTGTTCGAGCAGTCGCTGCGCAATCAACAAATGGCCAAAACCTATGACTCGATGGCGGTGGAACTGTATCGGCAGGTGAAAGACGGGCGCAATAAATTTACCGAAGCGGAACGGACGCAATTTTTAATCGAAAGCGTCAAGCTGCGCGAATTATCCAATTCTTATTACGAAAAATATCTCAAGCAGGCGCAGGACGCGCACAACACCGAACTCAGCATGTTCGATCAAAAAATGGATTTGTTGCGCTCGAAGACCAATTGGAAAGCGATGAAGAATCAAGTCAATCGGACCTCGAAAGTACGCTATGGTTTTTTTGACATTACTCCGGCGGCAATAGAATAGTCTAAAATCTCATACTCCTACTTTTACGCATACTCTTACTTGCTTTTAAGTTTTGGAGAGATGAGTAAGAGAAGGGTTAATAGTAAAAAAGCATGCCTTTATTAACGAAGCCGTTATGTTAGAAATCTTCTTCAGCCCAACATTCTTCAGTTCGGTGCACCAAACGGTGAATGAGATCATCCGCATCGCGACGATTTTTTTGACGCTGGGCGTGGTGGTTTATTTCATCGGCATGGTATTCCGGCTGACGACAAAGGACGGCGATGACACGACGTATCGTATTTTCTTCGTCGTGTTCACGGCGATCGGGCTGGCGACGTATCGCCTCTGGGCGGTGTGGCTGGGAAAAATTTTCGTGTTGCTGGCGCGCGCGATTTTCGATCTCGACAACGGCAACATCATGACGGACTATCTCGCCAAATTTTTTGCGG
>CAYUVM010000245.1:0-6977 GCA_964447935.1 uncultured Cytophagia bacterium
TTCAATTACTGGGGACAAATTCCCGACTCGACGCTGCTCGCGCCCTTCGCCCAATTTGCTTCTGAAAATTTCCGGCAAGTTGCCGCCCGGATGCCGGCGAATACAAAAACCATTTACGTCTCACCAGCCGGCAACGACGCCGCCAGCGGAACGTCGCGCTCTCAAGCGCTCCGCACGATTGGCGAGGCTTTGCGGCTGGCGTTTGGAAGCGACAAAAATCCTTTAACCGTGCAGCTTTTGCCCGGAAAATTTTCGGGCGCGACGAATGCTGAAATCTTTCCCATTCCGCTGGAAAGTTATGTCACCGTCCGCGGCGTGAACCGTGATTCCGTCACTGTCGACGCGGCTAATCGGGCGCGCGTTTTTGAAGGGCGTGATGTGGTGGGCAGCATCATTGCCGATTTGAATATCGTCGGCGGCAAGGCTGCGGATTTCGGCGGCGCAATTTTCGTTAAAACGGGAACGAGTGCCGCGATGAAGAAGGCCGTGGCCACGACGATTGAAAATTGTTCTTTGCAAAATAACACGGCAATGCACGGCGGCGCGGTCGCGGCGTGGCGGAATTTTAAAACCCTCATTCGTAATTGTGTGCTCAATAATAATTCGGCGCAACAAAACGGCGGCGCGATACTGGCCGTGGGCGATTCCGCCGAAATCAAAGATTCGGAATTTTATGTCAATCGCGCCCAACAAAACGGCGGCGCGATAAATGTCGATAGTTCCGCAGTGTTGACGCTGACGAACAATCGTATTCATGATAACAATGCGGCACAGGGTGGCGGTGTAGCCGTGTTGAATGGAGTGGGGAGAATCTGGCGAAACTTCCTCATCGACAACGCCGCGGTGAACGGCGGTGGTGGCGGCGTTTATCTCAGCGCCAACGGTAAAGCGACTATCGGTGGCGTGGCCGGCAATGGCAACGATATTTATGGCAATCGCGCCTCGAAACCGGGTAAAGAATTAAGCAGCGCCTCGCGTGGCGACAAGATTGATGCACGTTTCAATTTTTTCGGCGGTAAACCAACAGCGACGCTTGTCGACAATTTAGCGCTGTTTGAAGTTTCGTCTTATCGCAACGTCACCATCACGGTGCCGGAGAAAAATCGCGAGTTTTACCTTTCCCCCAAAGGGAACGACAACAACACCGGCATCAATAAGAATTCACCGTGGCGAACGATCAACGCAGCGCTGCGGCGTTTTTTCACCGAGCCGGGCGATTCGGTGCGACTCAATTTGCTCCCCGGCGTTTACTCGGCTAAAACGACCGGTGAAAGATTTCCGGTGTTTTTACCGCATCGGGTCTCTCTTCTCGGGCAGCATGCCGATAGCGTTATCTTCGACGGTGAAAAAAACACGCGCCTGTTTGAAATTAATTTCGCTTTGCGCGTGCGTCTGCAAAACTTATCCATCCTTAACGGTAATTTTAATGGAAGTGCCCTGTCGCTGCCGGATTTATCTTCGGCTACTGGCGGTGTGCGTATTCATAAAAGCGCATTCGTTTATCTAAATCAAATCACGTTTCGCGGCAATAACACCGCCGGCGAGGGCGGCGCGCTTGCCGCTGATTCAAGTCAACAAATTTTTCTCAATCAGTGCCACTTTTTGGAAAATCAGGGGCGCGGCGGTGCAATTTATTTTCATCGCGTTAGCGGCGAGATTCGCGCCGGCGAATTCCGGCAGAACCGTTCGCTCGACAACGGCTCGGCGATTTATTTGAATGAGGCGACGCCGCAAATTAGCAGCAATATTATCGTGGGCAATGAAATCAAAAGCGCCGAAGGCAGCGGCGCGATTTTTTGCAAAGGCAACGCGACCCCGAGCATCGGCGGCGCGCCGGGGTTGGGCAACGATATTTTCAACAACACCGGCGGCACCCGGGGAACCGCGCTCGCACGCGAGGGCACGACGCCAACGATCAGCGCAACGCACAATTATTTCGGCGCCGGCGAAATTGGTGAGGCCCAGGTTTATCCGCTTGCCGGTTTTGATTTCAGATACAATCGCGATCTGCCCATCGCGGCGAATAGCAAGCCTATAATCACCCAAATTTCGCCGGCCGCGAATCCGCCGTTGCGTAGCGGCTTGTCCGACACCGTGAAATTTAAAATTCAAGCGTTTGATCCCGACAACGATTTGTTGACGTATACCTGGACACTGAATGAGATTCCCGCGCCGGTTGGCTACAGCGCGAATTATGATTTTTATCCATTCACCACCGGTTTGCGGGAAAACACCATTCGCGTGGTGGTGAGCGATCAGCGCGACACCGTCACGGTGAACTGGAAGGTTCTCGTCTCAACCACAGGCGTTAACGACTCAAAACCGGCTTTGCCCAAAGCCTTTGCGCTGCAGCAAAATTTTCCCAATCCCGTCCGCAGCGCCAGCGCGATGACGGTAATTCCTTTTCAAATTCCGCAGCAGAGCGCCGTTATATTGGCTGTTTATGACTTGCTTGGCCGGCGCGTGCGCTTATTAGAGCAAGGTTTGAAACCCGCCGGTTTCCATCAGACCTTCTGGAATGGATTTGATGACAATGGCGTTCGGGTTGAAAGCGGGATTTACTTTGTCCGCATGCAAGCGGGAACACTTGTGGCGAAACAGAAAATTGTCGTGATGAGATAAATTTGAAGCCGGACTTGGCCACGAGGAATTTCTATTTTAAAAATGTCTCGGACCAAATCCGACTTCGCCTACCCCAAAGCTTTTTGGCGTCCGTGAGGGGCGTTTTTCTATCGGAGATAGAGGGCGCCCCTTTCTTTTTGCTGTAAGCGAGAAGTTGAATTGCCCGCCTTTTTTATTTGCACTTTACCCGCCTTTTATATATCTTTAGCGCTGTCAAATTTTTAAACTACGCAAGCAATCGCTGTCAGAAATAATGCGATTTTCATTTTAGCACGGAGGCGCGAGATGAAAAGCAGTGCCTGTATTTTTTTAATTTCATTTTTAGCTTTCCATTCAGCATCGCTGCCCGCCCAGGAAAAAATCATTGCGATTCAAGCCGGAAAACTGATTGACGGCAAAAGTGACGTTCCACAAACCGGCGTTACCATTTTAATCAAAGGCAATCGCATTGCGGAGGTGGGAAAAAATATCAAAATCCCCAACGGCGCGCAAATGATCAATCTCGACAATGCGACGGTGTTGCCGGGGTTGATTGATGCACATACGCACGTTCTTCTGCAGGGCGATATTACGTCGGCAGAGTATGACGAACAAATTTACAAAGAGTCGATTCCGTATCGCACGATTCGCGCCGTCGCGGCGGTGCGCAACGCGCTGATGAACGGCATTACGGCAATGCGCGATGTCGAAACTGAGGGTGCGATGTATGCGGATGTTGACATCAAGAAGGCGATCAACAACGGCGTGATTCCGGGGCCACGGATGTGGGTTTCAACACGGGCGATGGCGCCAACCGGCGCGTATGGGCCGAGCGGTTACTCGTGGGAATTGCATTTGCCCAAAGGCGTGCAGATTGTGGACGGCGCGGACAACTGCCGGCAGGCCGTGCGCGAGCAAATTGCCAACGGCGCGGATTGGATTAAAATTTATTGCGACCGGCGTTATTACATTGACAAAGACGGCGGGTTGTCGAGCCAGCCGAACTGGACGGTGGAAGAGATCAAAGCGATTGTGGAGGAAACGCATCGGCTCGGTAAAAAAGTCGCGGCCCATGCGATTGGCCGGAATGGGATTAAAATGGCGCTCGACGCCGGCTGTGATTCCATCGAGCACGGCGATGGTTTCGATGACACGCTGATCGCACAAGCGGCGCGGCAAGGAACGTTTTGGTGCCCGACGATGCTCGTCACCGAATACGTGGCGCCAGGCCGTGCAGCGGCGGGCGCAGAGATTTGGGTAAAAATGCTGCCGATGCTCCGTGCCGCGGTTGGCAAGGCCGCGAAAGCCGGCGTGAAAATCGCGATGGGCACGGATGCCGGCGGCTTTCCATGGACGATAAACCAAGCTGGTGAGTTAAAGCTGATGGTCAATGCCGGCCTATCGCCGCTGCAGGCGATCAAAGCGGCAACGCTGGTAGCGGCGGATTTGCTCGATCAGGAAGCGAATATCGGCAGCATTGAAGCCGGAAAATTTGCTGATATCATCGCGGTGCCGGGCGATCCATTGCAGGATATTTCTGTGATGAAAAAAGTTAATTTTGTGATGAAAGATGGGAAGGTTTATGTTGGCGCCAGCGAGACAATGTTTAAGTAATCAGTAATGCTCGTCACTTCATTATTGAACAGTGGTTGCAGTTTGAGCGCAGGTGAATCATTTCAAATATCGGGAGGCGTAAATGACAATAAAAAACGGTTCGAGGTGCGGGTGCGACGGCATAAAGCCACTCTTTTTTTGTATCACTTCCGCAGGAATGCTGGTTGTCGAATTTTTTTTCCTACCGGGTTATCAAAACCTGGCGCTCATCGGCCTTTATACTTTTTTGCTCACCGGCTTGATTCTTATTGTCAAAAAAAGGTATCGTGAGCTTATTTGGATCACGGAAGCGCCGGTCTTGCCTTTGCCGGCGAAGCTGAAGAATGACCGAGAAAAAAGGCCTGTTCGCGATCAAGAAAAATTTTTTTTTAATCTTTCTGAAATTTTAATCGAAGAGTTTCTTTATGCGAAAGAAACTGCGGCACAAGTAATGGATGATCGGCAAACCATAACGAATACCTATTTGGTGTCAATTGGAGGTACTCTTTTAGTAAGCATAGCATATACATTAGCTACAAAAGATACTGAAGTATTTCCATTGCGCGACCAAGGGTTGGTTGCATTGTGTTTGCTTATAAACGCTGTGGGTTGGTTCTTCTTTTTTCTTATAGTGCGATTACGTCAAGCTTGGTGTGAAAGTTCCCGCGCGATGAATCATATTAAACAAGTTTTTGTGAAAAACTGTCAATTCGATTCTGTAATAGCAAAAAAATGTTTTCGGTGGGATATTAATAGTTCTCCCAAAGTCGCAAAAAAAATGACCGTGTTTTATTTTTCTGCTGTCCTTATTTCTATTCCCAGTTCGATGGCAATTGTAATGGCTTGTATGATTTTACTCGGCAAAAACAACAATCTAGCGCTTTGGCTCATGTCTCTTTCAATGGGATGCTATCATTTTATCTTTCAAGTGTCTATGTATAGCACCCTATTAGAGGAAGTATATAAAAGGAAAAGTCGTGAATTATAAAAGATTAAGGCGGCGACTAAGGCTTAAACAATTATTGCGACGGATGAAACTTCAACTAATTTGGTTGTGGTTGAGGTTCAAACACTTATGGTCACGCATTAAATTGCCTTTTTTTGTTTTATTTTCTTTAGCCCTCCCGGTTATTGATTATAGGAAAATTTATCCACATCTTTATTCAGTGACTGTATACATTTTGGGCATTACACTTCTCATAGCTTTTGTCCAGTGGTGGTATCGTGAACGTTCACCTACTTTCAATGTACCAAAACTACAATTTGCATCTCCTAAAAAAATCAAGAATGCCCAATTGAAACTTACCGAGGTTTTGCAACAAGAATACGATTATGTGAAAGAGACTGCGTCACAAGCAATGAACGATCGGCACACGATGGTTAACTATTTTTTGCTTTCCGCTGGTGTGGTGCTAGCCGGATTTGGAGTTATGGTAAGTGAGGAAGGCGGTGCTAAATTTCCTTACCGGTTTGAGATTATTGTCGGGATGAGCCTAATTTTTAATATCGTTGGCTGGGTATATTTTATGCAGGTTGTTCGACTTCGGCAAGCTTGGTGTGAAAGTGCTCGCGCCATGAATCACATTAAAGTCCTTTACGCGAAGAACTGTGAGCTTCTACCCAAGTTAGCAGAGAAAGCTTTCCGATGGAACATCTACAGTCTTCCTGAAGCTGCCAAAAAGATGACTGTTTTTTATTTTTCTGCGTTGTTAATTAGTATACTCAACGCCGCGGCAATAACTTTTGCTAGTACGATTCTTCCCAACATTAAATTGCTTCTTGAAACTGATCAACTTCGCAAAACTGTATTTTTTGATATGTATTCTTTTCGGAATGCTCTTCTACTGGGATTATACCATTTGTTTTTTCAAATGTCGATGTACACAGCATTATTGGAAGAGCCACCAGCTTCTGAAATTAGAACTAAAAAACTAATGAAAAAGCTAGAGGCTCGCTATCTAAAAAACTGAGTCAAAAAGGTTGAAGACGATATGAAAATTGAATTAATTGATGAACAAACCGCGTACAATGATTTTTTTAAAATCACCGCCGGCCGTTTTAAATTTGAAAAATTTAACGGCGAGATGTCGAAAGAAGTGCGGCGGTTGTGCTTGGATCGCGGCGATGCGGTGGCCGTGGTGCTGTTCAATCGCCAGAGCAACAAACTGGTGATGATCGAGCAGTTTCGCTATCCGGTTTATCGCGCGCTGCAGGGAAAGAACGGCTGGCTATGCGAGTTAATCGCCGGCGTGGTCGAAATGGGCGAAACACCAGAGCAGGTGGTGGCGCGCGAGGTGATGGAAGAGGCCGGTTATCTTATTAAAAATGCCAAATTACTTTCGACGGTTTTTCCTTCACCGGGCGGCATGTCGGAGCGCGTTTATATTTTCTATGCCGAAGTGGCGGGCCGCGAAAATGCCGGCGGCGGGTTGGCTTCCGAAGATGAGGATATTCGTGTGATGGAATTGCCCGTCAGCAAAGTTTATGCAATGCTCAAAAGAGGGGAATTCGAGGACGCGAAAACGGTGATCGGACTTTTGCAGGCGGAGAAATTGATTCGGCGTCAGAGTCGAAGCGGCGCCATAGCAACAAAGCGGCGCAAAAAAATTTCGAGCAGGGGTAAAAAGCCGCGTTCATAAATTTCAGCCCCAATGCCGAAATTAAAAAAGCCTGATCACCGGCAGCAAACCGGAAATCAGGCTTTTTATTGAGTATTCGTGTCTGCAATACTAAGACACTGTAAAAAAATAAACTTTACAATTGCTTAAGTTTTATGTATATTG
>CAYUVM010000246.1:0-6975 GCA_964447935.1 uncultured Cytophagia bacterium
TGACTTTAAAACGATTGCTATTGACAAAGCCGGTGATGAGTTTGTCCAATAAATCAATTTGGCCGAGTGAACTGCCAATGCCTTTGCTCTCAAAAGGGAGGACGGCAATACTGAGGCGGTCGCCGACCATCGCGGCCGCCGCATTTTCGGAACGGCGTCCATTCACCGTGGCCGGTGTTGAGGGGATGCTGATTGCCGGCGGGGGTGTGACCGCAGCGCGCTCGCCGCTGTTGATACGGTCAAGATAGCTTTTGGCGCGCTCGGAAAAAGCCTGGCTCACAGAAGTGGATAACTCTTGCTTGGCAAGGTCGATCTGACCAAGATGAAAATAGCAAATTCCCAACTCACGATGGGGAAAATACTCAATAAACATCGTGCCGCCCGCCCGTGTTTTCTTGGAATCACGATCTTTCGTTTGCAGGGCTTTTTGAAAATATTCGGCCGCACGATTCCAGTCGCTGTGTTGCATAGCTTCCAGGCCGTCTTTATAGGCGCTATGCCATTGGCTTTGGCTTTGCGCGATCTGCGCGTCAAGCCCCAGAAAAAGAACGGTGAGTATCACCGGGTATATCCACGTACAGATTAATTTCATTTTTATGATCCTTCCTCGACATGGCCGTTTGCGGTTTAGTTCTATAATAAGAAAAGAATAAAGAACAATCAAGTCTATTTTTAATGCGCTATTTTTATTCATGGCACTGGTCGCTCGCCTGCGGCATTCGAAATAGAGATTTCCTGTCATGCCGAAAAGAAATGGTATAAAAAACAACCATGCGCTATCGCCATAACGCCGGAAATGCCGAATGTACGCCATGCTTGCAAAACAGGAAACCCTGTCCCCAATGACCGTGACGAGCCGGAGCACGACCAATATTCTAAAAACTAATCGTGTTTCTTCCGTTTTCTTTCGGTTGGTGACGGTAGCGGGTGACAAGCATTGCGATACCCATGATTTTGTTCGCCGGTTCCGGCGCTTAGGCATCACCCCATACGTGCCGCAAAATCATAAGCAAATTGGTCGAGCAATTCTTTGGCTGGATGAAGTCAGAGGTTTTTCATAGCGAATTACTTCTTGCTAAATAACCTGGCGAAGCATTGGAATCTTCGCCAGGTTTAATCGGTTTGAAAGTCTAAGCGCCCAAACTCGCCCGCACGTACTCCCGATTCATCTTCGCAATAAAACTCACGCTGATGCCTTTCGGGCAGACGGATTCGCATTCGTATTGATTCGTACAATTGCCGAAGCCCTCAGTTACAAAATTCAAATCCAAATTTTTTCACCCACCATCATCTTTCCCCGATGTTCTGCCCGCCATTTCTCGGAGATGCCCATTTGATATTTGATCGTCGCTTTCGGGGAAACACCAAATACGTTGATAATTTGTGCTCCAGTGAGCAGAATAAGTGTCGTTACTTTGAACTTCGGTGGTGGGGCCAACGCAATGAGATAACGAATCTGATTGACTTTGAGTTGGAGCTTACGATTCCAAGTTTCATTGATGACTTCTTCGGAGCCGGGGTGATAGCGACCGAAATCAACGGTTACGCTCTTTCCTGTATGGTGTTTGATTTCCAGCGCTTGGTGGCGAATATCTGGAAAAAGCCCGCCACCTGGAGGATAATTGTAACCCAATCTTTTTGCAACCTCGAATTCAAACCAATGTCCCTTCGGGCGAACTTCAAAAATTCTTCCACTCGCATCTGTCGGTGCATCAATATTCATCAAATCTTCAATTAGAATTGCCATCTCCTCCAGAGTGTAAAAAAAATCTGCTTCGGGAGGCTGATTCGCAAGCACATTGGCATCTTCGAGATCCTTTTGATAAAGGAATTTTTTCTTTGCGAGTGCGGACGGCAAAACTTGTTTTCTGCTTGGTTTCATTGAGAATCCCCTTCGTTACGCTATGCGATTCATTCTCAAGGTTGCTTCGAGTTCATCTATCTCGGAGTCGTTTAACCCGAAGAGATCATAAATCAAATGATCATTTTCGTTTTCAAGTTTCTCAACCTCATAAGTAGACGAAAGGCTTTCGAACTGGCGTGCATTATCGGCCAGTTGTTGTATTGTTATGTTGTTCTCTGTCAAGGCTTTGGGAATGGGATATAGGCTGAGATAGGTTGTCCAATATCGAAAGCGTTTAGCATAGAGAACGTTGCCGCTTGTGGTTTTGTGAAAATACTCCATCAATTTTGAATTAAGCAACGCCAGCATAGCAAAATTCGTTTCTACCGATTGATCTTTGAGAATAATATAAAAGCAAGTACCATTTACAAAGAATCCTTTTTGATCAAGCCCGAAACGATTGACAGCCGAAATGTCCGGTGTAATAATTTTGATCTTAGAAAAGTCTTGCGGAGACTGATGAACCCAGATTTCATACCATTGCCGGCCAGCTTCTTTTAGATAGGTTCGTCCAGCTAATTGCTCATGATGTGTATGAAGATATTTTTTAACCCGAGGAAATCGGTTTAGATTAATAGGCGTGAGCTTGCCATTGTTTTCTTGATGAGGATATAGCACATAGTTGTCTTTTTCCTTTTGCCAGTTAATAGACCAACGCTCAACATTGTGGCTTTCCAAAACTGGGAAGACCAGTTCTTGTTCAAGGCAGTTTTCGTCGATGAAAGCTTTTGTCAAGGGTTTGATGAAAACATCATCCGCAGTGGTTTTGAGTCCGACACTGATTTTTTGCGCAAAATCACACAATGTGCATTTTCCCACACGCCGAATTTTTTCCAAGAGTCGAGTTTCGGTTGGAGAGTGGAAAGTCCAAATTGCGCTGGTTTTGCGGGGTTGGGGTGAGACAAACTTGCGAATGCTGAAAGTCCGGGTTCCGATTTCCACTTCACGCACAAAAGGCAGTTTCGCCTCCCGTATGGCTTCAAATATGTTTGAGATTTTTTCTGTTTGATGGGAGCCAGAGCCGTTTCTCGTTTCGGTAGCCGCTGCAAAAACCATCTGTTCGGAAGGATTGCGGCCGCGCTGCAGAATTAAAATCATTGGAAGAATGGCAGCTTCGAACAGCTTCGTATCGGCGAGATCGACAATTTCTTCAACCGTAAAATGCTCGAGAATGAATTGCCGTAATTGCTTGGCGCCGTTTGTGGAAAGAAGCTTGTTCGATACAATGAAACCAAGCTTTCCAGTCTTTTTTAACATGCACGCCGCAAGCTCTATAAATAGAATTGAGATATCAAAACGGCCGGTGGCCGTGTGGAAAAAGTTAATGTACTTGTTGCGGCGCGACAATGGGGAAATATTTTGAATACGAATATAGGGCGGGTTTCCGATCACACAGTCAAAACCGCCTGCCAGTATCACTTCGGGAAAGATCTTCATTTGAGCAGATTTCCCAATCCTTTTTTCAAAATCAAAACCTAGTTGCTGCTCTTGTTCAGCCAGTAAATCCAGCGCATCTCCAACAAAAAAATTGTTGTCGAGGTTTGACGTAAGTACGCCGAACTCTTTCGCTTTTAAACGAAGGTTTTGTTGCGCCTCATCGATGGCGGCGGCATCGATGTCAATTCCATAAATACAATGTTCCAAAACTTCTCGAGCTTGTTGTGAGCTAAGAACACCATACTTCTGCCGGAGAGAAACACAAATGGCTTCAAAGGCTTTGAGCAAAAAAAGGCCAGAGCCACATGCCGGATCTAAAACTCTAAATTGGCGAAAATCGGCATCGCTAGTTTCGATGGTTTTTTCAACGATATAATCGATGATATTATCCGGCGTGTAATGCGTGCCAGATAATTTACGTTCTGCCGTCGAATACGTTGTTTCGTATGCTCGTGCGATGCTCTCAATCAACATATTTTTGTCGTAGTCTTTAATAAAGTTGTGGATGCCAAGATTACAATTTAAAATCGGGCTTCCACGTGATCGTAGCAAGCCCGATTTGTTACCTACAATTACGCCCCCAAACTCGCCCGCACATACTCCCGATTCATCTTCGCGATAAATCCCACGCTGATGCCTTTCGGGCACACCGCTTCGCATTCGTATTGGTTCGTGCAATTGCCGAAGCCTTCTTCGTCCATTTGCTCGACCATGCCGATCACGCGGCGGTTGCGCTCGGGATGTCCTTGTGGCAAATGCGCCATGTGCGAAACTTTCGCGGCGACGAAGAGCATGGCTGAGGCGTTTTTGCAGGACGCGACACACGCGCCGCAACCAATACACGCCGCGGCGTCCATCGCCAGCTCGGCGTCATCCTTCGGAACCGGAATCGCATTCGCATCCGGCGCGCCGCCGGCATTGACGGAGATGAAACCGCCCGCGGCCATGATGCGATCGAACGCGCCGCGATCCACCACCAAATCTTTGATGATTGGAAACGCCTTCGCGCGCCACGGCTCCACGTAAATGTGATCGCCGTCTTTGAAGCTGCGCATATAAAGCTGGCAGGTCGTAACCGCCTTCTCCGGGCCGTGCGCGACGCCGTTGATCATCAGCGAGCACGTGCCGCAAATGCCCTCGCGGCAATCGTGATCGAACGCAATCGGATCTTCGCCTTTCAGCGTCAGCGATTCATTGAGCACATCCAACATTTCGAGAAACGACATGTCGCCGGTGATCTGCGGCGATTCGTACGCTACCATCTTGCCTTTCGTCTGTGCATTCGGCTGCCGCCAAACGTGCAATGTCACTTTCATTATTTATAACTCCTCTCCGCCAAATGGACAAATTCAAAGTTCAATGCTTCTTTGTGCATCACGGGTTTCTTGCCCTCGCCTTGATATTCCCATGCGCTCACGTGACAATAGTTTTTGTCATCGCGCTGGGCCTCGCCTTCGCTGGTTTGATATTCCTCGCGGAAGTGGCCGCCGCACGACTCGTTGCGTTCGAGTGCATCGTGGCACATCAATTCGGCTAATTCAAAGAAGTCCGCCACGCGCAACGCTTTTTCGAGCGAGGTGTTGAACTCTTCATTATTGCCGAGTACCGCGACGTTTTTCCAATATTCATCATACAGCGCCGGAATTTCTTGCAAGTTCTTTTTCAAACCGGCTTCGTTGCGCGCCATGCCGCAGCGTTCCCACATTTTCAAACCCAGCTCACGATGATATGAATCCACCGTGCGCTTGCCTTTGAGCGCGAGCAATTTTTTGATACGCGCGGCCACGTCTTGTTCTGCTTGTTTAAATTCGGCGCGATCAGTGCTGAGTTTCTTCGGTTTGGCGCTGGCAAAATAATGCCCGATGGTAGAAGGCAACACAAAATAGCCGTCGGCCAAACCTTGCATCAACGCGCTCGCGCCGAGACGGTTCGCGCCGTGATCGGAAAAGTTCGCTTCGCCGATGACGAACAAGCCGGGAATATTGCTCATCAAATTGTAATCGACCCACAAGCCGCCCATCGTATAATGCACCGCCGGGTAGATGCGCATCGGCGCTTTATACGGATTCTCGCCGGTGATTTCGTGATACATATCGAAAAGATTGCCGTAACGCTCGCGAATCACGTTCTCGCCGAGGCGTTTGATGGCGTCGGCAAAATCGAGATACACGCCGCGCTTGCTTTCGCCCACGCCGCGGCCGTCGTCACATGCTTCTTTCGCCGCGCGCGAGGAAATGTCGCGCGGCGCGAGATTGCCGAAGCTGGGATATTTGCGCTCGAGATAATAATCGCGTTCATTTTCCGGAATGTCCTGCGGGGCACGATTGTCGCTTTTTTTCTTTGGCGCCCAAATACGGCCGTCGTTGCGCAGCGATTCCGACATGAGCGTGAGCTTGGATTGATAATCGCCGCTCACCGGAATGCAGGTCGGGTGAATCTGCGTGTAACACGGATTCGCGAACGCCGCGCCGCGCCGGTGCGCCCGCCAAATCGCGGTGGTGTTGCAGCCCATCGCGTTCGTGGAGAGAAAGAACACGTTGCTGTAACCGCCGGTGGCGAGCACCACGGCATCCGCCACATGCGCTTCGATTTTTCCCGTAACCAAACTGCGCGTGATGATGCCACGTGCGACGCCGTCAATCACCACAAGATCGAGCATCTCGGTGCGCGGAATCATTTGCACATTGCCTAATCCGATTTGCCGCGAAAGGCCGGCATAACAACCGAGCAAAAGCTGCTGACCGGTTTGACCGCGCGCATAAAACGTGCGCGACACCTGCGCGCCGCCGAACGAGCGATTCGCCAGTTGACCGCCGTATTCGCGCGCGAACGGCACGCCCATCGCGACGCATTGATCGATGATGTTCGCGCTCACCTCGGCGAGACGATACACGTTCGCTTCACGCGCGCGAAAATCACCGCCTTTGATGGTATCATAAAACAGGCGATACACGCTGTCGCCGTCGTTTTGATAATTCTTCGCCGCGTTGATGCCGCCTTGCGCCGCAATGCTGTGCGCGCGCCGCGGGCTGTCTTGAAAACAAAACGCTTTGACTTTATAACCCAGCTCCGCCAGCGAAGCCGCGGCCGAGCCGCCCGCGAGTCCGGTGCCGACCATGATGACCTCGAACTTGCGCTTGTTCGCGGGATTGACCAGCTTCGATTCGAATTTATGATTCGACCATTTCTTTTCGAGCGGGCCGGAGGGTATTTTTGCCTCGAGTTTCATTTTACATTCCTCCTACCGGTTTGAGAATGCCAAGCAGTACTGCGATTGGAATCGCTACAAATCCTAAGCAGACGATCCATGAAAGCACCGGGCCGACTTTTTCAATCAGGCCGTTATATTTGGGGTGATTCCAACCGAGCGATTGCATCCAACTCGAAGCGCCGTGGCCCAAATGCGAGAAGAGCAGCACCATCGCGAGAATGTAGCCGCCGGAGATCTACGGATTTTTAAAACCAGCGATGACCATGTTATAAACATCGTGACGGCCCTGCGGATCATGCAAAGCAAAATTCTGGGGATCGGTGACGCCGAGCGTAAAATGCAACAAATGATAAATCAAAAAGGTGAGAATAATGAGGCCGCTGATAATCATCGTGCGCGAGGAACGTGAAGCTTGTACCGTTTT